>NZ_JBHVYK010000013.1:0-17053 GCF_042880855.1 Streptomyces sp. NPDC058291 | reverse complement strand
CGTCTGTTGTTTATACGCCCCCGCCCCGGCCCCCCGCCCCCCCGCGCCCCGCCCCCCCTCCGCCCCCCCCGGCCGCCGGGCGGCCTCCGCCCACCCCCTGCGCCCCCCGACTCCGTTGCGCCGACGCCCCGCTGACGCGTCGTCCGCCGCCGATCGACAGGCAGGTCACAGGCCCGGGAGAGGTATCACCGGGGGCGGTCCCGGGTCCCGGGCCGCCCTCTGGACACGAGCTGAGGTTAGGCTAACCTACATTCGAACCGTCCTCGGGTGATCCCGCCCCACGTTCGAAAGTGGCACACTCATGTCCAACGCCAGAGCCGCTCGTCTCTCCCGCCGTGGCGTCCTCGCCGCCGGCGGCGCCCTCGGTCTCGGCGCCGTGCTCGCCGCCTGCGGGGACGAGGACGCGGGCGGCGGCGACTCCGGGTCGTCGGCGAAGGGCTCGGCGAAGTCCGGTCCCTGGACCTTCGAGGACGACCGCGGCACCACGGTGAAGCTCGACAAGGTCCCCGCGAACATCGTCGCCTTCACCGGCGTCGGCGCGGCCCTGCACGACTACGGAATCCAGGTCAAGGGCGTCTTCGGCCCGACCAGGACCACCGCCGGCAAGGCCGACGTGCAGGCCGGCGACATGGACGTCTCCAAGGTGACGGTCCTCGGCAACGTCTGGGACGAGTTCAACGTCGAGAAGTACGCGGCCCTCGCGCCCGACGTCCTCATCTCCACGATGTTCGACAGCGCCGGCACCCTCTGGTACGTCCCGGAGGCCTCCAAGGACAAGATCGCCAAGCTCGCCCCGAGCGTCGGCGTCTCCGTCTACGACCGCCAGCTGACCGGGCCGCTGCAGCGCATGTGGGAGCTGGCCGAGTCGCTGGGCGCCGACATGACGGCCGCCGCGGTCACCGGCGCCAAGAAGCGGTTCGAGGACGCGGCCGCCCGGCTGCGCGCCGCAGCCAAGGCCAAGCCCGGACTCAAGGTGATGGCCGGTTCCGCGAGCGCCGAGCTGTTCTACGTCTCCGGCACGAACCTCTCCATCGACCTGGAGTACTTCAAGGCCCTCGGCGTGAACCTCGTCGAGCCGCCGGAGAGCGCCAAGGCCCAGGGCGGCGGCTGGTACGAGTCGCTGAGCTGGGAGAACGTCGACAAGTACCCGGCCGACATCATCATGATGGACGACCGCTCCTCGACCATCCAGCCCCCCGACATCACGGAGGCGACCTGGAAGAAGCTGCCCGCGGTGAAGGCCGGTCAGGTCATCGCCCGCTCGCCCGAGCCGATCCTCTCCTACGACAAGTGCGTGCCGCTGCTGGAGAACCTCGCCGCGGCGCTGGAGAAGGCGAAGAAGGTCGCCTGACCCGGGCGACCCGATGTCGTGGGGGCCGCGGTCGCGGCTGTCACCGGTCGCGCCCACGCGGCGGGAGCCGCAGGTCGACGCAGCCCCACGCCCCCGAGCAGGTCAACTCCCCCACACGTGCAGGAGCCCCCATGACCACCGCCGTCGCAGCTCCGTTCCGGTTCTTCTCGCTCCAGGTCGCCCGGACCCGGCGGCTGTCGCCGTCCCTGGTCCGGGTGAGTCTGACCGGGGAGGACCTGCGGCACTTCGTCTCCGACGGGCGCGACCAGTCGCTTTCGCTGTTCCTGCCGCATCCGGGACAGGACGAACCGCGGGTCCCCTTCGAGCTCGGGGACGGGTGGTGGCAGGGCTGGCGCGAACTGCCGGACGGCGTACGGGCGGTGATGCGCTCGTACACGCTCCGGGCGCTGCGCCGCGACGCGTTGGGGCGCACGGTCGGGATCGACGTCGACTTCGTGCTGCACACCCCCGCCGGGCCCGCCTCCGCGTGGGCGGCGCGCGCCGCCGCCGGGGACCGGGTGGTCCTGCTGGGGCCGGCCGTCGCCGACAACCGGGCGATCCGGTTCCGGCCGCCCGAGGACACCGACCTGGTCGTGCTGTGGGGCGACGAGAGCGCCCTCCCGGCGATCGCGTCCATCCTGGAGTCGCTGCCCGCCGGACACCGCGTCCGGGTCTGGCTGGAGGTGCGCGATCCGGGCGACGTGAGGGAGTTGACGACCGCGGCGGACGCCGAGGTGACCTGGGTGGTCGGGCAGGGGTGCGTCGACGCCGTCCGCGCGGCCGCTCTGCCGCCCGCCGAGAACCCCTATGTCTGGATCGCGGGCGAGTCGGGCTCCGTGAAGACGCTGCGCCGGCACTTCGTGCAGGAGCGGGGCGTCGACCGGCGCCGGGTCACCTTCGTCGGGTACTGGCGCCGCGGCATGAGCGAGGAACAGCTCCGCGAGACCGAGTAGCGAACACCGCGCCCCCGCAGCCCGCCTGCGGGGGCGCGGACGTGATCACCGTCACGGCACACGCAGGATGACGACCAGTAAACTTAGGCTAGCCTTACCTAAGTTGATCAGTGGTCCCGTCCCCGGACCCCACCCCGTGAACCACCCCCGTGAACCAGCCCCGCCCAGGCCCCGTCCCCACCCCCGGAGGACCCCCACCATGCGCTCGCACCTGCTCAATGACACGACCGCGGAGCACTACCGCCGCTCCGTGACCGAAGGGGTGGAGCGGGTGGCCGCCAAACTCGCCGCCGCCGACCGTCCGTTCACCGGCGTCACGGTCGACGCCCTCGCGCCCCGCATCGACGGGATCGACCTCGACCGGCCGCTGGGCGACACCGCCGCCGTGCTGGACGAGCTGGAGGAGGTCTACCTCCGCGACGCGGTCTACTTCCACCACCCCCGCTACCTCGCCCACCTCAACTGCCCGGTCGTCATCCCCGCCGTGCTGGGCGAGGCGGTCCTGTCCGCCGTCAACTCCTCCCTCGACACCTGGGACCAGTCGGCCGGCGGCACCCTCATCGAGCGCAAGCTGATCGACTGGACGTGCGCCCGCATCGGCCTGGGCCCCGCCGCCGACGGCGTGTTCACCTCCGGCGGCAGCCAGTCCAACCTCCAGGCCCTGCTGCTGGCCCGCGAGGAGGCGAAGTCCGACTCCCTGGCGAGACTGCGCGTCTTCGCCTCCGACGTCAGCCACTTCAGCGTCAAGAAGTCGGCGAAACTGCTCGGCCTCGGCCCCGACGCCGTGGTCACCGTCCCCGTCGACCACGACAAGCGCATGCAGACCGTGGCGCTCGCCCGCGAGCTGGAGCGCTGCGCGAAGGACGGCCTCGTCCCCATGGCCGTCGTGGCCACCGCCGGCACCACCGACTTCGGCTCCATCGACCCGCTCCCGGAGATCGCCGAGCTGTGCGCGCAGTTCGGCGCCTGGATGCACGTCGACGCCGCCTACGGCTGCGGGCTCCTCGCCTCCGTCAAGTACCGGGACCGACTCGACGGCATCGAGCGAGCCGACTCCGTCACCGTCGACTACCACAAGTCCTTCTTCCAGCCGGTGAGTTCCTCCGCCGTGCTGGTCCGCGACGCGACCACGCTGCGGCACGCCACCTACCACGCCGAGTACCTCAACCCACGCCGCATGGTGCAGGAACGCATCCCCAACCAGGTGGACAAGTCCCTGCAGACCACCCGCCGGTTCGACGCGCTCAAGCTGTGGATGACCCTGCGCACGATGGGCGCCGACGGCATCGGGCAGCTCTTCGACGAGGTCTGCGACCTGGCCGTCGACGGCTGGCGCCTGCTGGCCGCCGACCCGCGCTACGACGTCGTCGTCCAGCCCTCCCTCTCCACCCTCGTGTTCCGCTACATCCCCGCCGCCGTCACCGACCCGGCCGAGATCGACCGCGTCAACCTCTACGCCCGCAAGGCCCTGTTCGCCTCCGGCGACGCGGTGGTCGCCGGCACCAAGGTCGGCGCCCGCCACTACCTGAAGTTCACCCTGCTCAACCCCGAGACCACGACCGACGACATCGCCGCCGTCCTCGACCTGATCGCCGGCCACGCCGAGCAGTACCTGGGAGAGTCCCTTGACCGCGCTTCCTGAACCCACGGACACCGCCCATGACTTCGTGGGAATCGGACTCGGGCCCTTCAACCTCGGACTGGCCTGTCTGACCGAGCCCATCGCCGAGCTCGACGGCGTCTTCCTGGAGTCGAAGCCCGACTTCGCGTGGCACGCGGGAATGTTCCTCGACGGCGCCCACCTCCAGACCCCGTTCCTGTCGGACCTGGTCACCCTCGCAGACCCGACGTCCCCCTACTCCTTCCTCAACTACCTGAAGGAGAAGGGGCGGCTGTACTCGTTCTACATCCGCGAGAACTTCTACCCGCTGCGCGTCGAGTACGACGACTACTGCCGCTGGGCCGCGAACAAGCTGACCAGCGTGCGCTTCTCCACGACGGTCGCCGAGGTGACGTACGACGAGAGGGACGCCCTCTACGCGGTGCGCACCACCGACGGGGACGTCCACCGCGCCCGGCGCCTGGTGCTCGGCACCGGCACCTCCCCCTACGTCCCGCCGGCCTGCGCCGGCCTCGGCGGCGACTTCCTGCACAACTCCCGCTATGTCCAGCACAAGGCGGAGCTGCAGAAGAAGGAGTCGATCACCCTGGTCGGCTCGGGGCAGTCGGCCGCCGAGATCTACCGCGACCTGCTCGCCGAGATCGACGTCCACGGCTACCGGCTGAACTGGGTCACCCGCTCCCCGCGCTTCTTCCCGCTGGAGTACACCAAACTCACGCTGGAGATGACCTCCCCGGAGTACATCGACTACTTCCGGGCGCTGCCGGAGCAGACCCGCTACCGCCTCGCCTCCGAGCAGAAGGGCCTGTTCAAGGGCATCGACAGCGATCTCGTCAACGAGATCTTCGACCTGCTCTACCAGAAGAGCCTCGGCGGGCCGGTCCCCACCCGGCTCCTCACCAACTCGGCCCTCACCGGCGCGAGCCACTCCGACGGCACGTACACCCTCTCCTTCCGCCAGGAGGAGCAGGGCAAGGACTTCGAGCTGACCAGCCAGGGCCTGGTCCTGGCCACCGGCTACCACTACGCCGAGCCGGAGTTCCTCGCGCCGATCAGGCACCGACTGCGTCACGACGCCCACGGCAATTTCGACGTCAGCCGCAACTACGCGATCGACACCACCGGCCGGGGCGTGTTCCTGCAGAACGCGGGCGTGCACACGCACAGCGTCACCTCGCCCGACCTCGGCATGGGCGCCTACCGCAACAGTTACATCATCCGCGAGCTGCTCGGCAGCGAGTACTACCCGGTCGAGAAGACCATCGCCTTCCAGGAGTTCGGCGTATGACCACCCCCACGACCCCCGGCCGTCTCTCCCTGCGTCCCCTCGATCCCCTCCAGGACGCCGAGCTGCTGCACGGCTGGGTGACCCACCCGAAGGCCGCCTACTGGATGATGCAGGACGCGGAACTCGTCGACGTGGAACGGGCCTACATGGACATCGCCGCCGACGAGCACCACCACGCTCTCCTCGGGCTGCACGAGGGCGAGCCCGCGTTCCTGATGGAGCACTACGACCCCGCCCACCGCGAGCTGGCCGGCCTGTACGAGCCGCTCCCGGGCGACGTCGGCATGCACTTCCTGGTCGCCCCGACCGACCGGCCGCTGCACGGCTTCACCCGCGCGGTGATCACCGCCGTCATGGCGCACCTCTTCGCGGACCCGGCGGTGCGGCGCGTCGTCGTCGAGCCGGACGTCTCCAACAAGGCCGTGCACGCGCTCAACGAGGCCGTCGGCTTCGTGCCCGAGCGGGAGATCCGCAAGCCCGAGAAGCGGGCGCTGCTGAGCTTCTGCACCCGCGAGCGGTTCGTCGCGGCGACGGGGGTGACGGCATGAGCCTCGCCGACGCCGTGTCCCACCTCTCCCCCGAGCACTGGGCGACGGCCAACCGCCTGCTGGTGCGCAAGGCCCTCGCCGAGTTCGCCCACGAGCGGCTCCTCACCCCGCAGGAGGCGGCGCCCGAGGAGGGGGACGGCCGGTACGTCGTGCGCAGCGACGACGGGCTGACGTCCTACCGCTTCACCGCCGTGCGCCGCGCCCTCGACCACTGGCAGGTGGACGCCGACTCGATCACCCGCACCCGTGACGGGGCCGAACTCCCCGTCGAGGCGCTCGACTTCCTCATCGAGCTGAAGTCGGCCCTGGGCCTGAGCGACGAGATCCTGCCGGTCTATCTGGAGGAGATCTCCTCCACCCTCTCCGGCACGTGCTACAAGCTCACCAAGCCCCGGGTCACCTCCGCCGAGCTGGTCCGCGGCGGGTTCCAGGCCATCGAGACCGGGATGACCGAGGGCCACCCCTGCTTCGTCGCCAACAACGGGCGGCTCGGCTTCGGCATCCACGACTACCTGTCGTACGCGCCCGAGACGGCGAGCCCGGTCCGGCTGGTGTGGCTGGCCGCGCACCGCTCGCGGGCGGCCTTCACGGCGGGCGTCGGCATCGACTACGAGTCGTTCGTGCGCGAGGAGCTGGGCGCGGCGACCGTCGACCGCTTCGACGCCGTCCTGCGGGGGCGGAGCCTGGATCCGGCCGACTACCTCCTCATACCGGTCCACCCCTGGCAGTGGTGGAACAAGCTCGCCGTCACCTTCGCGGCCGAGATCGCCCGCGAGAACCTGGTGTGCCTGGGCGAGGGCGACGACGAGTACCTGGCGCAGCAGTCCATCCGCACCTTCTTCAACCGGTCGCACCCCGAGAAGCACTATGTCAAGACGGCCCTGTCCGTGCTCAACATGGGCTTCATGCGGGGCCTGTCGGCCGCCTACATGGAGGCCACCCCGGCCATCAACGACTGGCTGGCCCAGCTCATCGACAACGACCCGGTGCTGAAGTCGACGGGCCTGTCGATCATCCGCGAGCGGGCGGCCGTCGGCTACCGGCATCTGGAGTACGAGGCCGCCACCGACCGCTACTCGCCCTACCGCAAGATGCTGGCGGCGCTGTGGCGGGAGAGCCCGGTGCCGACGCTGAGGGAGGGCGAGTCGCCGGCGACCATGGCCTCCCTGATCCATGTGGACCACGAGGGACGGTCGGTGGCCGGCGTGCTGATCGAGCGCTCGGGCCTGGCCCCGGCGGAATGGCTGCGCGCCTACCTCCAGGCCTATTACACCCCCCTGCTGCACAGCTTCTACGCCTACGACCTGGTGTTCATGCCGCACGGCGAGAACACGATCCTCGTGCTGAAGGACGGCGTGGTGCAGCGGGCGGTCTACAAGGACATCGCCGAGGAGATCGCCGTCATGGACCCGGACGCGGTGCTGCCGCCCGAGGTCGGACGCATCCGGGTGGAGGTGCCCGAGGACACGAAGCTCCTGTCGATCTTCACGGACGTCTTCGACTGCTTCTTCCGCTTCCTCGCCGCCGGCCTGGCCGCCGAGGGGATCCTGGAGGAGGACGGGTTCTGGCGCACGGTCGCCGAGGTCACCCGCGCCTACCAGGAGGCGAACCCCGAACTGGCCGACCGGTTCCGCCAGTACGACCTGTTCGCCCCCGAGTTCGCCCTGTCCTGCCTCAACCGCCTGCAACTGCGCGACAACCGACAGATGGTGGACCTGGCCGACCCTTCGGGCGCCCTCCAGTTGATCGGCACGCTGAGGAACCCGCTGGCAGGGTTCTGATCCGGACGGACGGGCGCCCCCGGGCACGGTCCTCGGAGGCGCCCGCCGGCCTGGATGGAACAATCCGCTGCATGGCGGAAATCCTCCAGAAGGACGGCACGTGGGTCTTCGACGGCGACGCGCTGCGGCTGACGCCCGGACGGGACAGGAACGTCGGCCTGCTGCGCCGAGAACTGGGTGAACTCGTGCTGCCCCTGCGGGCGTTGGCGGGCCTGTCGTTCGAACAGGGAAAGCGGGCGGGACGGCTGAGGCTGCGGCTGCGGGACGGGGCCGATCCGCTGCTCCAGGCGACGGGCGGTCGGCTCACGGAGCCGCACGACCCCTACCAACTGCTCGTCGAGCCCGACCGGTACGGCGTCGCCGAGTACTTCGTGGACGAGGTGCGCCACGCGCTGCTGCTGGACGAGGTGCCGGCCGACCCGGTCGACGCGTATCTGCTGCCCGGCCCGTCCGTGCCCCTGTCCGTCTCCGCCGGGGACGGGACGGCGGGCTTCGACGGCGGGACCGTACGCCTGGAGTGGAACTGGAAGACCGAGGAGGCCAAGGCCTCCGGCGGACCTCGCACGCTCGCGATCGCCGACATCGTGGGCGTGGAGTGGCAGCCCGCGGTCGGCCTGGAGAACGGCTTTCTGCGGTTCCGGCTGCGTCACGCGCCCCCGAACACGCCGCCGAAGTACGACCCCGCCGCCGTGGAGCTGTGGGGGTTCAAGAGGGATCCGCTGATGGCGCTGGTCGCGGCGGCCGTGCAGGCCCGGCTCCCGCATCCGGTCGCGGCCCCCGAGAACGCCGTACGGCCTGCGGCGCCCGGGCCGGACGCCCGCCCCGAGAGCGACCCCGACGCCCTGCTGCGCCGGCTGCGCGAGCTCGGCGAGCTGCACCGCGACGGCGTCCTGACGGACGACGAGTTCACGATGGCCAAACAGGCGGTCCTCAAGCGCCTGTAGCGCGGATGAGGACCGCCTGAGGCCGGGCCGGCTACTTCGCCTTGCGGGCCACCGTGAAGTGGTCGACCTGTTCGCCGCTCTCGGCGATGCCGCGCACGGTCAGCGTGGCCGTGCGGCCCTTCGCGGCGGGGGCGACGTCCACGCGCAGGAAGGAGTAGTCGAGGTAACGCACCCGCGACCAGGTGACCGTCTCGGCGGCCTTCCCGTCCTTGGTGTTGACGAAGGAGGCGACCGAGTCGACCTCCTTCTCGTGGCCCTCGTAGGACAGCGGGGCGGTGAACGCGTACAGGCTGCGGCCGGCCGCGCCCGCGGTCACGTAGACGACGCCCTCGGTCTCGGGGTACGCCGTGCCGCCGATCGGGAGCTTCTTGGTCACCGCGCCCTTCCTGATGACGTCGGTGCGCTCGTACTGGTGGTTGTGCCCGTTGATCACCAGGTCGACCGTGTACTTCTCGAAGAGCGGCACCCACTCCTGGCGCACACCCCCCTCCGAGGCGTGCGCGGTGGAGGTGCAGTAGGCGCAGTGGTGGAAGAAGACGACGACGAAGTCGACGTCGTTCGAGGCGCGGAACTTCTTCAGCTGCGCCTCCAGCCACTTGGTCTGGGTGCCGCCGGAGATGCCGAGGTTCGCCGGGATCTCGAAGGAGACGTCGTTGGCGTCCAGCGAGATGACGGCCGTGTTGCCGTAGACGAAGGAGTAGACGCCCGGCAGGTTCTTCTTGTCGGGGCCGTTGTCGGGCAGGTTCCAGCGGGCTTCCTCTCCGCCGTAGCCGTTGGGCGAGTACCAGGCCTCCATGTCGTGGTTGCCGTAGGCGGGCATCCACGGGACGGACTTGGCGACGGACTCGGTCTGGGCGAGGAACTGGTCCCACACGCGCGAGTCGAAGCCGGTGTCGGCGGTCTTGCCGGCGCCGGCCGGGTCGGCGTAGGCGATGTCGCCGGCGTGCAGGTGGAAGGCCGGGTTCTGGCCGAGGAGCAGGCTGTTGTTGGCCAGGCCGTGGTAGCCGACGCCCTCGTCGCCGAAGGCGGTGAAGGTGAAGGGCGCCTTGTGGGCGGGGGCGGTGGTGAAGGTGCCCAGGGTGCCCAGCAGGTGCGGTGCGGCCGGGTCGAAGCCCGCGTGCCCGACGCCGTAGTAGTACGTCCTGCCCGGCTTGAGGTGGGTGAGCGCGGCGTGCAGGTAGTACTGGGTGTGGTCGCCGCTGGCGCCGACGCCGGCCGGGGTGTACAGGGTGCGCACCTCGGCCTCGATCCTGCGGGAGAGGTCCCAGGGGTGGGCGCCGATGCGGATGAACGGCTTCTTCACCGCGACCGGCACCTGCCAGGAGACGGTGATCTCGGTGCGCGGGTCGTTGCCGTAGGCGAGGTGGCGGCCGAAGGGGGCGACGAGCGACCCGTCGACGGCCCGGGTGCTCGGCCCGGCGCCCGGGGTCCGGGTGGGGACGGCGGCCTGTGCGTCGGCGCCGGTCACGAACGCGCCACCGGTGACGGCGCCCAGCGTGACCGCGCCGCCTCTGATCATCGTGCGCCGGGAGAACTTGGCGCGCAGGTACTCGTGCTGCTCGGCCATGCTCATGCGGTCGGCGAGCTGCTCGGGTACGCCCATGCGAGGAGTGTCCATGACGTCTGAAACTCGTCGCCCCGGGCGACGGGCCGCAAGACACCGAATGGACGGTTCGCGAACAGCGGGCCATAACACATTCAATGTTCTCCCAAGGCTCCTCCCCAGACGCCTGCCCGAAATCGGGCACGATTCTTGCGAAACCGGCTCGCGTACCTCAGGATCTACCGGGTGCACGACGAACTCGTTGATCACCTGACGCGCTCCACGCCCCTCCAGCGGGGCGAGGCACTGCGGGTGGTCCAGGACGTGCTCGCCTACTTCGACGAGACGACCGAGGACTTCGTCCGTCGCCGCCACCGCGAACTCCAGGCCCAGGGTCTGGTGAACGCGGAGATCTTCGGACGGATCGAGGCGGACCTGAAATACCGGGCGGTCGCACCGCCTGAGCTCACGCTCAGGCAACTGCGCCGCATGGTCTACGGCTGAGGAATACCTATATATGTGCGGAATTGTCGGATACATCGGCAAGCGTGACGTGGCCCCGCTGCTGCTGGAGGGACTCCAGCGGCTCGAGTACCGCGGGTACGACTCGGCCGGCATAGTCGTCACCTCCCCGAAGGCGGCCGGCCTGAAGATGGTCAAGGCCAAGGGCCGGGTCCGCGACCTGGAGGCCAAGGTCCCGGCGCGCTTCAAGGGCACGACCGGCATCGCCCACACCCGCTGGGCCACCCACGGCGCCCCCTCCGACGTGAACGCCCACCCGCACATGTCGGCCGACCTCAAGGTCGCCGTCGTCCACAACGGCATCATCGACAACGCCTCCGACCTGCGGAAGAAGCTGGAAGCCGACGGCGTCGAGTTCCTCTCCGAGACGGACACCGAGGTACTCGTCCACCTCGTCGCCCGCGCCCAGGCCGACAAGCTGGAGGACAAGGTCCGCGAGGCGCTGCGCGTGGTCGAGGGCACCTACGGCATCGCCGTCATGCACGCCGACTTCTCGGACCGCATCGTCGTCGCCCGCAACGGCTCCCCGGTCGTGCTCGGCATCGGCGAGAAGGAGATGTTCGTCGCCTCGGACATCGCCGCGCTGGTCGCCCACACCCGCCAGATCGTCACCCTCGACGACGGCGAGATGGCCACGCTCAAGGCCGACGACTTCCGCACCTACACCACCGAGGGCACCCGCACCACCGCCGAGCCCACCACCGTGGAGTGGGAGGCCGCCTCCTACGACATGGGCGGCCACGACACCTACATGCACAAGGAGATCCACGAGCAGGCCGACGCCGTGGACCGCGTGCTGCGCGGCCGCATCGACGACCGCTTCTCCACCGTGCACCTGGGCGGCCTCAACCTGGACGCCCGCGAGGCGCGCCAGATCCGCCGCGTCAAGATCCTCGGCTGCGGCACGTCGTACCACGCGGGCATGATCGGCGCCCAGATGATCGAGGAGCTCGCCCGCATCCCCGCCGACGCCGAGCCGGCCTCCGAGTTCCGCTACCGCAACGCGGTCGTGGACCCCGACACGCTGTACATCGCCGTCTCGCAGTCCGGTGAGACCTACGACGTGCTGGCGGCCGTCCAGGAGCTGAAGCGCAAGGGCGCGCGGGTGCTGGGCGTGGTCAACGTGGTCGGCTCGGCGATCGCCCGTGAGGCGGACGGCGGCGTGTACGTCCACGCCGGCCCCGAGGTCTGCGTGGTGTCCACCAAGTGCTTCACCAACACCACGGTCGCCTTCGCGCTGCTCGCGCTGCACCTGGGCCGCACCCGCGACCTCTCGGTGCGCGACGGCAAGCGGATCATCGAGGGTCTGCGCAAGCTGCCCGCCCAGATCGCCGAGATCATGGAGCAGGAGGCGGAGATCGAGAAGCTGGCCGAGCAGCTCGCCGAGGCCCGCTCGATGCTCTTCATCGGCCGCGTCCGGGGCTACCCGGTCGCCCGTGAGGCCTCCCTGAAGCTCAAGGAGGTCTCGTACATCCACGCCGAGGCCTACCCGGCCTCCGAGCTCAAGCACGGCCCGCTGGCCCTCATCGAGCCCGCGCTCCCGACGGTCGCGATCGTCCCCGACGACGACCTGCTGGAGAAGAACCGTGCGGCCCTGGAGGAGATCAAGGCCCGCAGCGGAAGGATCATCGCGGTCGCCCACCGCGAGCAGGAGAAGGCCGACCAGACGATCGTCGTCCCCAAGAACGAGGACGAGCTCGACCCGATCCTCATGGGCATCCCGCTCCAGCTCCTCGCCTACTACACGGCGAAGGCCCTGGGCCGTGACATCGACAAGCCGCGCAACCTGGCGAAGTCGGTGACCGTCGAGTAGTCGCCCTCAGGGGCACGATCGACCGCGCGAGCGGGCCCCACCGCCCGCGGCGGCCGACGCACCGCGACGGACCCCCCGTGACGCCACCGTGCACGGGGGGTCCGCTTCGTTCGCCGGGGAGGCCCGATTCCCCGGCGCCGGCTGCCGATTCAGTCCGCGGCCGTCACGCCGGGACGGGCAGCACGCCGTGGATACGCCGTGGGCCAGTGCGCCAGGGCCGCCGTCGCCGCGTACCAGGCGACCGCGCCCGCCGCGACCGCGCCCGCCGCGACGGCGAACCAGCCGCCCGCCCTGGCCGGGCCGTCGCCGTCGGTGAACCGGGCGACGGCCGTCAGCACCAGGCCCACGCAGAACAACCCGTAGGCCGCCTGACCGAGTCGGTCGCCGCCGGCGACGGTCAGGGAGAGCGCCACCAGGGCGAACAGGAGCAGGAAGAGCCCCGCGGCGTTGTCGGAGGCCTGTGCGCCGGCGGAGGCCGCCCAGGTGAACCAGAAGGCGCCGAGGACGGTGCAGGCGGCGCCGGCGGCCGTGTCCCGGTCCCGGAGGGCGAACAGACCGGCGACGAACAGCGCGACGCCGCCGATGCAGTGGGCGACGGATAGGGCGTCCGCGGCCGCCACGCCGTCGATGAGGTCGGTGGAGCCGAGCCCGAAGGCCAACAGGGTGACGCCGAGGGCGAGTCGACCGGCGACGGTGGCGGTGCCGCTTCCCGCGGAGACGTCGCTGTCCACGGCAAGCTCCCTTCACGCATGTGCAGTTGTGTGAGCGATATATGCCCTTCACAAAGGCACGAACACCTCTACGCGTCAGTAGTTTCACCCAGTGCGCACAGGGGGGCCGGGGACCGCCCGGATCTCGTCTCGCCGGGGAGGAAGGAGCGTCACGGAATGACGATGACGGGCCGCTTGGCCCGCTTGGCGAGCCGCCCCGCCACGGAGCCGAAGATCCGGCCCACGAGACCGTGCGTGGAACCGACGACGATCGCGTCGGCCTCGTACTCCCGCCCGACCTCCTCGAGTTCGTGGCAGATGTCGCCGCCGCGCTCGACCAGGATCCAGGGCACCTCGGCGAGGTAGTCCGCACACGCCAGCTCCAGACCGAGCACCTCGGTGCGGTGGTCGGGCACGTCCACGAAGACGGGCGGCTCGCAGCCGGCCCACACCGTGGTGGGCAGCCGGTTGGCGACGTGGACGATGATCAGGCCCGATCCGGAGCGGTGGGCCATGCCGATGGCGTACGCGAGGGCCCGTTCGCTGGACGTGGAGCCGTCGAAACCGACGACCACTCCGTGCTGGAAGGCGGGATCGCAGGAATGACGTGCCTCTTCAGCCGCCAGGGGCTCGGCCGCCGTGGGGTCGGCGACGGGCCGCTTGCGGTCCGCGGGTTCGAAGAATTCGTGACCGGCCATGGCTGTCTCGGCGTGTCGATCCTTATACGGGATGGGACGGCGGTGAGCGGCGGAGCTGTCCGGGAATCATCTTCCCAACCCCACACCCCAAGGGTACGGCGGCACACATCCAGGGCCCAGAGCCCGCACGCCCCCGGTGGGGGTTCCAGGGAGCATGCACGAGCGGACGCCCGTAACGCAATGGTTGCTGCCCCGTACAGGCGGTTTGCACAGGATCCGTCGAGGCGGAACCCCTCCAGGCAGTGACCGACGGCTCGAACAGGCGTTGAACCCCGTGAACCGTCGCCCCGCCCCCGCCCCCGCCTCCGCCCCTCCGCCCCGGCGCGCCTCCCCCCGGCCGAACCGCCCGCCCACCGCAGTCCAGGAAGGAGCCCGCCCGATGACCTCGCCCCCCACCACCCCCGAGCCCCGCCCCGGCGACGACCGGACGACCGACCTGATCCGCTGGGCGGCCTTCACCTGCGTCCTGGTCCCCGTGGTCCTCCTCTGGTATGGCTCCTCGCTCGCCGGGGCCGCCGGCACCGCCCTCGGCCTCGCCGCCGTCACGGCCGTCTGCCGGGTGCTGCTGCGCCGGTCCGAGCGGTGCGCGGTCCGGTTGCTGGTCGAGGAGCCCGCGCCCGAGGCGCACCACCGGGGGCGCCACCAGCGCGCCGGAACGGGGTCCCGCCGCGGGGGTCGTCACTCCGGGGGAAACTCACCGGTCGGTTGACCGGTTTTCACGCACGGAGCCGCTGGTTTTCAGCCAACTTCCGGTAAGTGTGCATCTCTTGCCGTAACCACCCCCCACCCCTCGTTCCACCTGCACGGAAAGGGCCTCGGGGGGCCGTCGCGCCCTACGGGGATTGGCCACCGCACCGAGGCGCACTTCCCTGCACGGCCCACGAGTGCAACGCTTCGTGATCGAATGCTTCACGCCAAGTTGCCATGTCGACAATCTGCCGGGTGGTGAACTGGCCATGCCGGCATCGTGCGACACAGTAGATTCGATCTTGACTGTCTACGGCGGGGGACTCGTGCAGGACCGAGGGGAAACGTGCAGGAGCGACACAACCGAGGAGCCGCGACCACCGAGGGGGGCTTAGCAGGATGAGCCACGACTCCACTGCCGCGCCGGAAGCCGTGGCCCGGAAGCTGTCCGGGCGACGCCGCAAGGAGATCGTCGCGGTGCTGCTGTTCAGCGGCGGCCCCATATTCGAGAGTTCCATTCCGTTGTCGGTGTTCGGGATTGACCGCCAGGACGCCGGCGTGCCGCGCTACCGCTTGTTGGTGTGCGGCGGCGAAGAAGGCCCGCTGCGGACCACAGGGGGCCTGGAACTCACCACACCACACGGCCTGGAGGCGATCTCGCGGGCGGGCACGGTCGTCGTGCCCGCCTGGCGTTCGATCACCTCCCCGCCACCGGAGGAGGCGCTCGACGCACTGCGTCGGGCGCACGAGGAGGGCGCCCGCATCGTGGGCCTGTGCACCGGCGCGTTCGTGCTGGCCGCCGCGGGCCTGCTGGACGGCCGTCCGGCCACGACGCACTGGATGTACGCGCCGACGCTGGCCAAGCGCTACCCGTCCGTCCACGTGGATCCCCGAGAACTCTTCGTGGACGACGGCGACGTGCTCACGTCGGCCGGCACCGCGGCCGGAATCGATCTGTGTCTGCACATCGTGCGGACAGATCACGGTAACGAGGCGGCCGGAGCGCTGGCCCGGCGTCTCGTGGTGCCGCCGCGCCGCTCGGGCGGTCAGGAGCGCTACCTCGACCGGTCTTTACCCGAGGAGATCGGCGCCGACCCGCTGGCCGAGGTCGTCGCCTGGGCGCTGGAGCACCTCCACGAGCAGTTCGACGTGGAGACGCTGGCCGCGCGCGCCTACATGAGCCGGCGCACCTTCGACCGCCGCTTCCGGTCGCTGACCGGCAGCGCGCCGCTGCAGTGGCTGATCACCCAGCGGGTGCTGCAGGCGCAGCGTCTGCTGGAGACGTCGGACTACTCGGTGGACGAGGTCGCGGGCCGCTGCGGCTTCCGCTCGCCGGTGGCCCTGCGCGGCCACTTCCGCCGCCAGCTCGGCTCGTCGCCGGCGGCCTACCGGGCGGCGTACCGGGCGCGCAGGCCGCAGAGCGAACGGCCGACGGACAGCGAGCCGTCGTCCCCGCCGCCACCGCCGCCGTCACTGCACCCCGAGACGCCCGGACCGGTGCCGCCGCAGATCCGGCGCACGGCGGCCGCGACCGCCGGGGCGATGGGCTCGTCGGCGTCCCTGCCGTCGGAGCACGCGCGCGAGGCGTACGCGACCGCGCGGGCGAGCGTGCCGGGGCAGCGCAGCGGTATGTGAGCGACCTCGTGACGCCGGACGGCTGGAACCGAACCAGCCCGTCCGGCGTCCGGGCGCGCCCCGGACCCTCAGGGCCGCCGGACACGGGACGCCTCAAAAGGCGACGTCAGCTTTAGGGTGGGCGCATGAACGATCGCATGGTGTGGATCGACTGCGAGATGACCGGCCTCTCGCTGTCCGACGACGCTCTCATCGAGGTAGCCGCCCTCGTCACCGACTCCGAGCTGAACATCCTCGGCGACGGTGTGGACATCGTCATCCGCCCGCCGGACCGGGCGCTGGAGACGATGCCGGAGGTGGTGCGTCAGATGCACACCGCGTCCGGGCTGCTCGACGAGCTGGCGGGCGGGACGACGCTCGCCGAGGCCGAGGCACAGGTCCTCGCCTATGTCCGCGAGCATGTGAAGGAGCCGGGCAAGGCGCCCCTGTGCGGAAACTCCGTGGGCACCGACCGCGGTTTCCTGGCCCGGGACATGGCGGCCCTGGAGGGTTACCTCCACTACCGCATCGTCGACGTCTCCTCGATCAAGGAGCTCGCCCGGCGCTGGTACCCGCGGGCGTACTACAACAGCCCCGAGAAGAACGGCAACCACCGCGCCCTCGCCGACATCCGCGAGTCCATCGCGGAACTGCGCTACTACCGCGAGGCGGTCTTCGTGCCGCAGCCCGGCCCCGACTCCGACACCGCGAAGTCGATCGCGGCCAAGCACGTGCTGCGCGCTCCGTAGGAGCACCGCGACCACGCTCGGGCGGCCTCGGGAAAGCCGTGCGCGAGCACCCCTTCGGACCCTGTACACTTTTTCTCGGCCGGTAGGGAGACCACAAAGTCCAACTGCCGGGCGTGGTGGGTGTAGCTCAGCTGGTAGAGCACCTGGTTGTGGTCCAGGATGCCGCGGGTTCGAGTCCCGTCACTCACCCAGAGTCATCAGCCGGGGTCATACCCCCCGGGACTTCACCCG
>NZ_JBHVYK010000012.1:115019-127837 GCF_042880855.1 Streptomyces sp. NPDC058291 | reverse complement strand
CCCGGTCCCGCCCCGGCCCCGGTCCCGCCCCGGTCCCGCCCCGGCCCCGGTCCCGACACCGCTCCCTCTGTCCCGACACTGCCCCGACACCGCCCCGGTCCCGACACCGCCCCGACACCGCCCCGGTCCTGACACTGCCCCGGCCCCAGTCCCGGCCTCGTCCCGGTCCCGGTCCCGGACGTCGGCGACGGGCGGGTTTCGTGGGCGGCCGGCCGCGGCGGGCGGCCGATGCAGCAGACTGGAGTCATGTCCCTTCACGAAAACCTCCTCGGGGGCCCGCCCCCGACCCACCTCCCCGACGACCCCGAGCCGCGCGAGCTCCTCGCGAACGGCACGGCGCCCGCCGACGTCGCCGCGAAGTACCCGACGTCCTCGCTGGCCTGGGCCCGGCTCGCCGACGACGCGTTCGAGCGGGGCAGCGTGGTGGAGTCGTACGCGTACGCCCGCACGGGATACCACCGCGGTCTGGACAGCCTGCGCCGGAGCGGCTGGAAGGGGCACGGTCCGGTGCCCTGGGAGCACGAGCCGAACCGCGGTTTCCTGCGCGCCCTGCACGCCCTCGCCCGCGCCGCGCAGGCGATCGGCGAGCAGGAGGAGTACGAGCGCTGCTCCCAGTTCCTGAAGGACTCCTCCCCGACGGCGGCCCAGACCCTGGGCTGACCCGACTCTGGGCTGACCGGACCCTGGGCTGACCCGACTCTGGGCTGACCCCGGGCGGGCCCAGGGCCGGCCCGCACGCGGTACGTGTGGCCCGTCCGGTCCTGTGTGACCGGACGGGCCTTGCGTTCTGGGGTGGGAATTGCGCAGGATGCCGGTGGGGACCGGGGCGTCCTGTCGAAAACGGCAGGGGCGGACCGCTACCCGGAGCAACAACAGGAGACAGCGATGTCCCAGCAGGCTCAGCCCGACGAGGCTTCGGAGCCCGAGACCCCGCATCTCGACTTCGCCGGCACGACGCCGTACGAGGACTACGTCAAGGCGGACGTGCTCACCCACCTCCAGCACACCCTCTCCGACGACCCCGGCGAGATGGTCTTCCTGGTCACGACCCAGGTGATGGAGCTGTGGTTCACCGTGATCGTGCACGAGTGGGAGACCGCCGCCCGCGCGCTGCGCGAGGACCGGGTGCCGGTGGCGATCGACGCGCTGAAGCGTTCCGTCCGCGAGCTGGACGCGCTGAACGCGTCCTGGAAGCCGCTCGGGCAGCTCACCCCGGCCCAGTTCAACTCCTACCGCTCTGCGCTCGGCGAGGGCTCGGGCTTCCAGTCGGCGATGTACCGGCGCATGGAGTTCCTGCTCGGCGACAAGTCGGCGTCGATGCTGGTCCCGCACCGCGGCGCGCCCCGCGTGCACGCCGAGCTGGAGAAGGCGCTGCACGAGCCGAGTCTGTACGACGAGGTGCTGCGCCTGCTGGCCCGCCGCGGCCACGCCGTCCCCGCCGCCGTCCTGGAGCGCGACCTGGCGCGGCGGTACGAGCCCTCGGCGGAGGTCGAGGCGGTGTGGACGGCCGTGTACTCGGGCGACGGCTCCGACGAGGTGGCGCGCCTCGGCGAGGCGCTGACCGACGTCGCCGAGCTGGTGTGGCGCTGGCGCAACGACCACCTGGTCGCCACCCGTCGCGCGATGGGCGCGAAGGCGGGCACGGGCGGCTCGGCCGGCGTGGCCTGGCTGGAGAAGCGCGCGCAGAAGAACGTCTTCCCGGAGCTGTGGACGGCGAGGTCCCATGTCTGACCTGGCCCGCACCGCGCAGCAGCTGGACGCCCGCGACCCGCTCGCCGCCCGACGCGCCCTGTTCGTGATGGACGAGGGCGTCTATCTCGACGGCAACTCGCTGGGCGCGCTCCCGCGTTCCGTCCCCGGCCGCGTCGAGGAAGTCGTGCGCCGGCAGTGGGGTGCGCTGAAGATCCGTTCCTGGGACGAGAGCGGCTGGTGGACGGCGCCGGAGCGGATCGGCGACCGGATCGCCCCGCTGGTGGGCGCGGCGGCCGGACAGATCGTGGTCGGCGACTCGACCAGCGTCAACGTCTTCAAGGCGCTGGTGGGCGCAGTGCGTCTGGTGGACGACGCCCGCGACGAGATCCTCGTCGACGCGACGACGTTCCCCACCGACGGTTACCTGGCCGAGTCCGCGGCCCGGCTGACCGGTCGCACGCTGCGCCCGGTGCGGCCGGACGAGGTGCCTGCGGCGCTGTCCGGGCGCACGGCCGCCGTGCTGCTCAACCACGTCGACTACCGCACCGGCCGGCTGCACGACCTGCCGTCGCTCACCGCAGCCGTGCACGCGGCCGGCGCGATCGCCGTCTGGGACCTGTGCCACAGCGCGGGCGCGCTGCCGGTGGGCCTGGACGAGCACGGGGTGGACCTGGCGGTCGGCTGCACCTACAAGTACCTCAACGGCGGCCCGGGTTCACCGGCGTACCTGTATGTGCGCAGCGGGCTGCAGGACCGGTTCGACTCCCCGCTGCCCGGCTGGAACTCGCACGCCGAGCCGTTCGGCATGCGGGAGGCCTACGAGCCGGCGGCCGGCGCGCTGCGCGGGCGCGTCGGCACTCCTGACATCCTGTCGATGCTCGCCCTGGAGGCGGCGCTGGAGGTCTGGGACGGGGTCTCGATCGACGCGGTGCGGACGAAGTCGCTGGCCCTGACGGACTTCTTCCTGGAGTGCGTGGCGTCGTACGTCCCCGAGGGGCGCGTCGAGTCGCTGACCCCGGCGCCTCACGAGGAGCGTGGCAGTCAGGTGGCGCTGCGCTGCTCGCCCGACGCCGGCGACGTCATGAAGCGGCTGATCGAGCGCGGGGTCGTCGGCGACTTCCGCCGCCCGGACGTCCTCCGGTTCGGCTTCACCCCGTTGTACGTCGGTTTCGCCGACGTGGAGCGGGCGGCGCGGGTGCTGGCGGAGGAACTGCGCTGATCCGGCCGGGGGTTGATTGAACCGGCGGGCTTTCCTGGGCGTACTGGGGGATACGTCCAGGAGGCCGTGGTCCCGTGGCGGGCAGTCCGACGGGGTGACACGCCAGCAGAACCGTTTACCTCTCACCGTGCGTGACCATCCCCGTGTCCGCGCACGTCACGGGCCTGGTACCGTCCCGGCCAACGGCCGAATTCCCTCCTGGTCCGCCACGTCCTCCCCCAGTGCCGAAAGCCTGGGAGGTACCCCCATCGCCGCTGAGAGGTTGAGCATGCCGGACGACGTTGTCGCAGCCCGGGCCGTCGCCGAGGAGGAGTCGGCGTTCGCGCATCCGCCCGTCGACCCCGACGTCACCCTGGCGTACGGCGACCACCCCGACCAGGTGATCGACTTCTACGTCCCGCGCGTGGAGGCGGGGCCGGGCGGTTCGGTGCCGCTAGTCGTCGTGCTGCACGGCGGGGCCTGGCGGGCGCCGTACGACCGGCGGCACATCACGCCGTTCGCGGACCACCTCGCCCGGCGGGGATTCGCCGTGGCCAACGTGGAGTACCGGCGCGGCGCCGACGGCGCTGTCGCGGGCGAGGGCCCACAGGGGACGTCCCCGGTCGCGGGCCGCTGGCCCGACACCTTCGACGACGTCGCCGCGGCCCTGGACGCGCTGCCCGATCTCGCCCGCGAGGCGCTGCCGCAGGCGGACGTGCGCCGCACGGTCCTCACCGGACACTCGGCGGGCGGCCACCTCGCGCTGTGGGCGGCGAGCCGACACGTCCTGCCCGCCGACGCCCCGTGGCGCACGGGCCGCCCCGTCCCGCTGCGGGGCGTCGTGGCGCTCGCCCCGATCGCCGACTTCGCGGTCGCCGGGAAACTGGACGTGTGCGGCGGTGCGGCCCGCCAACTCCTGGGCGGCGAGGAGTGGTTCGAGGAGCGCAGACCGTACGCGGACCCGGCGCTGCTGCTGCCGACCGGCATCGCCACGACCCTGGTCCAGGGCCGGAGCGACCTCGTCGTACCGGAGGCGGTCGCGGAGGCGTACGCGGACGCGGCGGCGAAGGCGGGAGAGGTGGTGGGCGTGACCTTCCTGGAGGACGTCGGCCACTTCCCGTTGATCGACCCGGCGGCCGACGCGTGCGCGGTGGTGGCGGAGGAGATCGCCCAACTTGCCTGGTGAGACCGGCTGTTGCCGGGAGCGCGTGCAGTGGGCCGGGTCGTCCCGGACCCCGTAGGTGTCGTACCCGTAGTACCTGAGAGCTACAAGGCAGAACAGCTCCCCGGCGGGACGCGGACGACGAGCCCTGATCCGTAACTTCCCTGTCAGACGGGCCCGATGGCCGGGCGGACTGGCGGGGGAGGGGCGGGATGGCGCAGCTTCGAGTGCGCGGGCGGCGGCACGTCGGACACGAGCGGGAGCGGCTGGACCGGCGGGATCGGCGGGAGGGGCTGGACGGTCGGGACCGGCGGGAGCAGCCGGAGGGGCTGGACCGGCGGGAGGGCGTGTCTCGTGGGAGGCGCCGACTGCCCGCCCTGCTCGCTCTCCTCATCACCGCCGCCGTGGTCGTCCCGCTCACCGCGGCCGCGGCCCGGCCGCGTATCCCGGCGCCGGCCCCCGCCGCCCTGGCCCGGGTGACGGCGGCGACGCTGGAGGAGGCGTACGCCGCGAACCGGGCCGACGCCGCTCTGGCCGCCCGGATGTCCGCCGCGCACGGGGACCGTCATCGTGCGTCCGCCGACCGTGCCCTGGCCGCCCCCTCCCGCCGACTGCTCGCCTTCGACGGCCGCGGCCCCGGCCGGGCGGTCGAGGTGCTCGGCGATCTGGCGCACGCCGACCGTGTCGCCGTGCTCGTACCGGGCTCCGACACCTCGCTGGACACCTACGAGCGCTTCCACGCCGGCGCGGCCGCCCTACGGCAGCGGCTCGACCGGCAGCCGGGCGCCGGCTCGCGGACGGCGGTGGTGGCGTGGCTCGGCTACTCCACCCCCGGCACGATCAGCACGACGGCCATCACCCCGACCCGTGCCGAGGAAGCCGCTCCCGACCTGCGGGGCTTCCTGCGCGAGCTGCGTACGGTGACCGGCGCGGACGCCGACGTCATCCTGCTGTGCCACTCCTACGGCACGGTGGTGTGCGCTCGGGCCGCCTCCCACCTGGACGCGAGCGACCTCGTCCTCCTCGGCAGCCCGGGCACGGGCGCGGACTCCGTGGCGGGCCTGCACACCCGCGCGCGGGTCTGGGCGGCCCGCGGCGCCGACGACTGGGTGGCGGACGTCCCGCACGTCGGCGCGGACCTGTTCGGCATCCGGGTCGGCTTCGGCGCCGACCCGATGTCCTCCTCGTTCGGCGCCCGCGTCTTCGCGGCGGGCTCCGGCGGCCACAGCGACTACTTCCGGCCGGGCTCGGTCGCGCTGGCCAATATCGCCCGGATCGTCCTCGGCGACGCCTCGGAGGTCACCGGTGCGTGAGACACACGGGAACCGGCCGGACGGGCAGGACGGGCAGGACGGGCAGGACGGGCAGGACGGGCAGGACGGGCAGGACCGGCGGGACTGGCGGGACGGGGACGGGCAGGACCGGCGGGACAGGCAGGACCGGCGGGACCGGCCGGACGGGCAGGACCGGCGGGACCGGCGACCGGATGGGCAGGACGGGCGGGACCGGCAGGACGGGGACGGGCAGGACCGCCCGGACGGGGACGGGCGGGACCGGCCGGGCCGGGGTGACAGCCGCGAGGGGCGGAGCCGGCCGACTGCGCTGTGCCGGCTGCGCCTTGCGGCGGCCCGGATCGACGCGGCCACGCCCCCTCGGCGCGACCGGGCCGTGGACGCGCTGCGCGCCCTGGCGATCTGCGGCGTCGTCCTCGGGCACTGGCTGGTCACGGCGCTCGTCTCCGACGGCGGCACGCTGCGCGCCGCGAGCCCGCTGGGCTCCATGCCCTGGCTGGCCCCGGTGTCGTGGATGTTCCAGACGCTGGCGGTGTTCTTCATGGTGGGCGGCCATGTGGCGACCAGAAGCCTCGCTTCGGCACGGGCGCGCGGCGGGACCTACGGCGGGTGGCTGAGAGCCCGGCTGGCCCGGCTGTTCGTCCCGGTGGCGGCGGTCCTCGCGGTGTGGGCGACGGCGGCGGCCGGACTGCTGCTGGGCGGCGCGTCCTTCGTCACCGTGCACACCGTGGTCAAACTGGCGCTGTCCCCCTTGTGGTTCCTGCTGGTGTTCACCGCGCTGACGGCGGCGACCCCGTTGCTGGTCCGGCTCAACCCGCTGTGGCCGCTGGCCGTCGTTTTCCATGTGGACCTGGTGCGCTTCGGCCTGGGCGGCCCGTCCTGGCTGGGCTGGGTGAACCTGGCCGCCGGCTGGCTGGTGCCGTACACCCTGGGCGCGGCCTGGACCCGGGGCGAGCTGGAGCGCCCCCGCGCGGGGTGGACGCTGTTCGTCGGCGGGGCGGCGGTGGCGGCGGCGCTCGTCGGCTGGGCGGGTTATCCGGCGTCGATGGTGGGCGTTCCCGGCGCGGCGGTGTCCAACCTGGACCCGCCGACGCTGGCCGCCGTCGCCTTCGGCCTCGCCCAGTGCGGCCTGGCCCTGCTGCTGCGCGACCGTCTGCGCCGGGCCATGACCCGTCCACCGCTCTGGGCGGCGGTGGCGGTGGTCAACCTCTCGGCGATGACGGTGTTCCTCTGGCACCAGACTGCCATGATGGCGACCACCGCGACCGGCCTCTTCGCGGGCCGACTGCCCGGCCTGCACACGCTGCCCGACGGCCTGGACTGGGTGGGCTGCAGACTCCTGTGGCTGCCGGTCTTCGCCGGGGTCCTGGCGGTGTGCTGGGCGGCGTTCCACTCCTACGAACGGGGAGCGCGCCCGGGGGACGGCCGCGGGAGCCGGGTGGTCCGTGTCCACCGCCGTCGACGCCCTGATCCGGCGGGGATCGAGGTGGCCCGCAATGCCTAGGGTTGAGCTCGTGAACGGCGAGGAGAGCAGCAGGCCACCCGACCGCGCCCCCCGGGCCCGCGCCGGCAGGCCTCGCATCCGTCGCCTTCGTCGGCTGCGGGTGCTGGGGTATGCGGTGGTGTGCTGGGCCGCGCTCGGCATCGGGCTGTCCGTCACGGATCAGATGGGCCGCTATGACGTGGGCATGGAACTCGCGGTCCTGGTCGGGTTGGTGCAGGGCGCGGCCGTCGTCCTCGCCCTGTGGCGGCCGGTCCCGGCGTGGGCGCTGTCCCTGGCCGGCGTCGTCGTCGCCGCGCTGACGGCCCGCCCCACCCTGCAGGACCATCCGCTGCCGGGGCCGCACTGGCCGTGGACCACCGCCCAGATCGTCGCCCAGGCCGTCGTCCTCCTGCTGCTGGCGCTGCGCGCGCGTCCCCGGGTGTCCTTCTCGGCACTGGGGGCCACCGCGGTGATGACGTGGCTGGTGCAGGGCCTCATCGGCGGGGCGGTCTACACCTCCACGGGCGTGACGGCCGTCGCGATCTTCGGCGCGGTCGTCCTCGTCGGCACCGCCTTCCGCGGTCTGGGCGAGGCCCGCACCCAACTCGTCGAGCAGGAGACGATCACCGCCGAGGAACGCGCCCGCCGTACCGTCCTGGAGGAGCGCAACCGGATCGCGCGCGAACTGCACGACGTGGTCGCCCACCACATGTCCGTGATCTCCATCCAGGCCCAGGTCGCTCCCCACCTGGTGGAGAACCCGTCCGAGGAGCTGAGGGAGAACCTGGCCGGCATCCGGCAGAACGCCCTGGAGGCGCTGGGCGAACTCCGGCGGGTGCTCGGGGTGCTGCGCTCGGAGAACCCCGAGGACCCCTATGGCCTGGGCGCGGCCGGCGCCGGAGCCGCTCCGGACACCCCCCAGCCCACGCTCGACCGGCTGGACGCCCTCTTGGAGAACACCCGCGCGGCGGGCCTCGACGTGGTCGCCGTCGTCGAGGGCGGGGCGCCGGCCTACCCGCCGGGCGTGCAGCTGTCGGCGTACCGGATCGTCCAGGAGGCGCTGAGCAACGCCCTGCGGCACGCGCCGGGTTCCCGGGTGCGGGTGACGCTCGGCCATCACGCCCGGGGTCTGTACCTGGAGATCGCCAACTCCCGCCCGCGCCACCCGGTGCGGCCGTCTCCCGGAGCGGGGCACGGTCTGCTCGGGATGCGGGAGCGGGCGACGATGCTGGGCGGCCACGTCAGCGCGTATCCGACCCTGCACGGCGGGTTCGCGGTGTCGGCGTTCCTGCCCAGGGACGGTGTGCCGTCCGCCCTCGACGACTCCGACGACCTCGACGCCCTCGGCACGCCGGAGGGCCTCGAACTCATCTTCCCGGACGACCACCCGCGCGACGGCCGGAACGAGCCGCACGACGATCCGCCCGCCCCGACGACGACGACCTGAACGCCCCGTACGACGACCTGAACGCCCCGTACGACGCCCCGCATGACCTGAACGATCCGCATGACCTGAACGGGCCGGACGGCCGTGAGCGTTCGGGCGACCGGCAGGGCCGGGAGCGCCGGCCCTCGACGCGAAAAGAGAAACGATGACGACCGGCGGCACCATCCGCGTACTGATCGCCGACGACCAGCAGATGGTCCGGCAGGGCTTCACCGTGCTGTTGAACGCACACCCGGGCATCGAGGTGGTCGGGCAGGCGGTGGACGGCTTCGACGCCGTGGCGAAAGTCGCCGAGCTGGCCCCCGACGTGGTGCTGATGGACATCCGGATGCCCGACCTCGGGGGCATCGACGCCACGCACCGGATCACGCTCGACCACCCCGGCATCAAGGTGCTGGTGCTCACCACCTTCGACCTCGACGAGTACGTGTACGAGGCGCTGCGGGCCGGCGCGTCGGGCTTCCTGCTCAAGGACGCCTCCGCGGAGCAGCTGGCCGAGGCGGTCCGGGTGGTGGCCGCCGGCGACGCCCTGCTGGCCCCGGGCATCACCCGCAAGCTGATCACCGAGTTCTCCCGCCTCGACGGCAAACCCCGGGCTCCGCTGAAGGAACGGATCGGCGGCCTCACCGAACGCGAGACGGAGGTGCTCTCCCTCATCGCGCAGGGCCTGTCCAACGCGGAGATCGCGAACCACCTCGTCGTCGCCGAGCAGACCGTGAAGACGCACGTGGGCCGCATCCTGGTGAAACTGGGCCTGCGGGACCGCACCCAGGCCGCGGTGTTCGCCTACGAATCGGGACTGGTGAGGCCGTCGGGGTACTGAGCGGCGGCGACCGGCGACGACCGGCGGCGGACCGGCGGCGGACCGGCGGCGTCCTGGGACCCGCATGGGGGACCCGCAGCGTGGGACCGTAGTCCTTGAGACGGATCCACGGGAACCCCTCTCACTGGTGACGACCGCGGCCCCCGGCTGCGCCTACCGTTTTCATCGTGACCGAGACGACGCAGACGCAGCCCGTGCACCCGCACGGCCCGGACGACCCCCACGAGGCCCACGAGGCCCAGCGGCCGCGCAGCCCGGAGTTCCGGGCGGCCGCGGAAGCCCTGCGCGGCCTGCGACAGGACCTCTTCCATGACGCCTTCGCCTACCGCCCGCTGCCCCGCAAGCCGGCCTCGGAACGCCGACTGCGCAAGGGGAAGGCCGGCAAGCGGGAGTACGCGGCCTGGTCGCGGCACGCGGTGGTCGGAGCGGCCGGCGCCTTGGCGATGTTCATCGCCTGGGTGGACGACCAGGACGGCGTTCTGGGCCTCCTGACCGGCCTGCTCGCTCTGATCCCGGTGCTGCTGACGCTGGTGCGGCCGGTGGGCGCGTTCTGGCTGTCGCTCGCGGCGACCACGGTCACCGCCGTCGTCGGGACGTCGTACGGCGACTGGCCGTGGCTGCCGAGCAGTTTCGCCGCCCATCTGATCGTCCTGACGGTCGTGGCGATACGCACCCGTCCGCGCACGGCGGCGTGGATGTGGCTGCTGACGGCGGCCTACGGCTTCGTCGCCGAGACGCTCTTCCACGGGGGCCAGTACGCCTCGAACAGCGCCCCCATGCTGGTGTTCTCCGCGCTCCTCCTGCTCGCCGTCACCGTCTGGCACATCCGTCGGCAGGCCGAGGAGGAGGTGACGGCCCAGCAGACGGTGACCGCGCACGAGCGCTCGCGGCGCACCCTGCTGGAAGAGCGCACCACGATCGCGCGCGAGCTGCACGACGTGGTCGCGCACCACATGTCGGTGGTGGCGATCCAGGCGGAGGCCGCCCCCTACCGGGTGGAGAACCCGCCGCCGGAGCTGGAGAAGGCCTTCGTCACGATCCGGGAGAACGCGGTGGCCGCTCTCACGGAGCTGCGCCGGGTCCTGGGCGTGGTCCGCGCCGAGGACTACGAGGTCCCCGACGCCCCGCAGCCCACCCTCGCCGAGCTGGAAGGGCTCCTCGCCAACGTGCGGGAGACCGGCCTGGACGTGGAGAAGACGGTCACCGGCGCGGTGCGCGAGCTGCCGCAGGGCGTGGAACTGTCGGCGTACCGGATCGTCCAGGAGGCGCTGAGCAACACCCTGCGCCATGCTCCGGGCGCGAGCGCCCGCGTGGAGATCGGCTATGTGCTGGGCGGTCTGGGGCTGCGGATAGTCAACGACGCCCCGCCGAACCCGACGCTGATCAAGCCCTCGCCCGGGGCCGGCCACGGCGTCACGGGGATGCGGGAGCGGGTCACGATGCTGAACGGTGAGATGACGGCGGAGCCGACGCCGGCCGGCGGTTACGAGGTGACGGTGTTCCTGCCGGTGCCTGCCACGAGCGAGAGTGGAACATGACGATCCGTGTATTGATCGCCGACGACCAGATGATGGTGCGCGAGGGCTTCTCGGTCCTGCTGAACGCGATGCCGGACATCGAGGTGGTGGGCGAGGCGGTCAACGGCCGGGAGGCGGTGGACCGTGTCCGTGAGCTCTCTCCCGACGTGGTCCTGATGGACATCCGTATGCCGGAGCTGAACGGCATCGAGGCGACGAGGGAGATCGTGGCGGCGGACGGGTCCGCGAAGGTTTTGGTGCTGACCACCTTCGACCTGGACGAGTACGTCTACCAGGCGCTTCGCGCGGGAGCCTCGGGCTTCCTCCTGAAGGACGCGTCGGCCCGCCAACTGGCCGACGGGGTGAGGGTGGTGGCGTCGGGGGAGGCCCTGTTGGCCCCGTCCGTCACCAGGCGCCTGATCACGGAGTTCTCGAAGCTGTCCGACGCCCCGCGGCTGTCCGCGACGGCCCAGGCGGCGTACGGCGACCTGACCGACCGGGAGACTGAGGTACTGGTCCTGATCGCGCAGGGGCTGTCCAACGCGGAGATAGCCGAGCGGCTGGTGGTGGCGGAGTCGACCATCAAGACGCACGTGAGCAGGATCCTGGTGAAACTGGGCCTGCGCGACCGCACCCAGGCCGCGGTGTTCGCCTACGAGGCGCGGCTGGTGACTCCTGGCTAGCCGGACCCCCCTGGTCAGCGGACCGCCCAGCGGTTAGCGTCCGTTCATGGCAGCAGTCGACGATCTCTCCTTCGCTCCCTGGGACCCCGCGTTCGTGTCGGACCCGTACCCGGCGTACGCCGAACTGCGGCAGCGGGGGCGGGTGATCTACTTCGAGCCGACCGACCAGTGGCTGGTGCCGCGGCACGCGGACGTCTCGGCGCTGCTGCGGGAACGGCGGCTGGGGCGGACGTATCAGCACCGGTTCACGCACGAGGACTTCGGGCGGACGGCGCCGCCGGCCGAGCAGGAGCCGTTCCACACGCTCAACGATCACGGGATGCTCGACCTGGAGCCGCCGGACCACACCCGGATCCGGCGGCTGGTGTCCAAGGCGTTCACCCCGCGCACCGTGGAGCGGCTGCAGCCGTATGTGCGGCGGCTGGCCGGGGAGCTGGTGGACCGGCTGGTGGCGCAGGGCGGGGGCGATCTGCTGAGCGACGTCGCCGAGCCGCTGCCCGTCGCCGTGATCGCGGAGATGCTGGGCATCCCGGAGTCGGACCGGGCGCCTCTGCGGCCCTGGTCGGCGGAGATCTGCGGGATGTACGAGCTGAACCCGTCCGAGGAGACCGCGGCGAGGGCGGTGCGGGCCTGCGTCGAGTTCTCGGACTATCTGCGGGAGCTGATCGCAGAGCGGCGCAAGGAGCCGGGGCAGGACCTGATGTCGGGTCTGATCGCCGCGCACGACGAGGGCGACCGGCTCACCGAGCAGGAGCTCATCTCGACCGCCGTGCTGCTGCTGAACGCCGGTCACGAGGCGACCGTCAACGCCACGGTCAACGGCTGGTGGACGTTGTTCCGGCATCCCGAGCAGCTGGCGGCGCTGCGGGCGGACCACTCGCTCGTTCCGTCCGCCGTCGAGGAGCTGATGCGGTACGACACCCCGCTCCAGCTCTTCGAGCGCTGGGTGCTCGACGACATCGAGATCGACGGGACCGTCGTGCCCCGGGGAGCCGAGATCGCGATGCTCTTCGGCTCGGCGAACCACGATCCGGCCGTCTTCGCCGAGCCGGACCGGCTCGACCTCGCCCGCGCCGACAACCCGCACATATCGTTCAGCGCGGGCATCCACTACTGCATCGGCGCGCCCCTGGCCCGGATCGAGCTGGCGGCCTCCATGACCGCCCTGCTGGAGCGGGCCCCGACCCTCGCGCTCGCCGCCGAGCCGCGGCGCAAGCCGAACTTCGTGATCCGGGGGCTGGAGGGGCTCAGCGTGACGCTCTGACCCGGCTGAGCCCGGCCCTCAGCGCGCCAGGCCGCCGGCCGTCCCGCCGAACAGCGCCAGGAGCAGTTCCGCGTGGCCTCCCGGCCTCCCGGCTCCGGGGCCTCCCCGGCCCCCGGGCTCGCCGGCTCGCCGGCGCGCCGCGTAACCGGGCCGCCGGGCCGTCTGGCCGACGCCGCCGGGCCGACGTCGCCGGGCCGACGTCGCCGGGCCGGCGTCCCGGGTGGCGCGCTCGGGTGGCGTGCCTCATCGGTTCGGCA
>NZ_JBHVYK010000012.1:33509-114920 GCF_042880855.1 Streptomyces sp. NPDC058291 | reverse complement strand
GTACCGTCCACGTCCGGCGTCGTACCGGTCCGGCGATCGCCGCGTCCGCCCGGTAGCGGAAGTCCGCGCTCGGGACGGTCGTGGTCCGCCGCCGGGCCGCCGGGCCGCCGGGCCGCCGGGCCGGCGTCCCGGGTGGCGCGCTCGGGTGGCGTGCCTCATCGGTTCGGCAGCATCAGGCGCAGCGCGCCCTCCCGTACCGTCCACGTCCGGCGTCGTACCGGTCCGGCGATCGCCGCGTCCGCCCGGTAGCGGAAGTCCGCGCTCGGGACGGTCGTGGTCCGCCGCCGGGCCGCCGGGCCGCCGGGCCGCCGGGCCGGCGTCCCGGGTGGCGCGCTCGGGTGGCGTGCCTCATCGGTTCGGCAGCATCAGGCGCAGCGCGCCCTCCTGTACCGTCCACGTCCGGCGTCGTACCGGTCCGGCGATCGCCGCGTCCGCCCGGTAGCGGAAGTCCGCGCCCGAGACGGTCACGGTCCGTCCCCGGGCCTGCAGGGGCGCCGCCTCCGCGCCCAGGGACAGCGGCCGGACCTCCACGGTCACCGTGCCGGAGGCGCCCGTGCCCGGAGTCACGGACACCGCCTCGACGGGCTGGTCGAGGTCGATCAGCGTCACCCCGTCGACCTCGATCCGCAGCCGGGCCGGTCCGGGCGTCGCGGACACGGGAGAGAGCCGGGACGGCCGGTAGGGCACCAGCGTCCGGACGAGGGACTGGTACGTCCGCAGCCACGGCCGGCCGGAGTCCGCCGCGTCGGCGCCGTCCAGTCCCAGGTCCCCGGAGCCCCTCGGGCCGTGCAGCCCCCACATCCCGTGCAGCCCCCCTGCGCCGTGCGGGCCCCGGTCGCCCCGCGCGGCCCGCGGCGAGCCGGAGTCGCGTGGGGCGGGCGAGTCGGGGGAGTCGGGGGAGGCGTACGGGTCGTGCCCGTCATGCGGGTTCCGTGGGCCGCCGGGGGCGCGGGAGGTTCCCGGGTCCTGGGGAGCGAGCGGCAGCGGCGGGATGCGCAGTGCGCCCAGCACGATGCCGTCGCTGTCGTCCACCAGCAGGTCCAGCCGCCGCTCTGTCCCGTCCAGGACGGCCCGGGCCGCCGCCACGGCCCCCGTGGGAACCCCCAGGGAGTGCGCGACGCCCAGCGAGGCGCCGACCGGCACCACCGACAGCACGCAGGCCGCCAGCGCCCGCTGCCGGTGCAGCAGGGTTACCGCCCGGGTCAGCGCCCGGTCGTCCCCGATGACCACCGGCCGCCGGGAGCCCCGTCGCGCCAGCATCCGGGCGAACTCCTCCGGGCCGTCCGGCAGGCACACCTTGGTGCTCGCCGCACCCGCGCTGAGCACGTCTTTCGCGATCCGTACGGACTCCCCGTCCATACGCCGGGCGACCGGATCGATGATCACCAGCAGCTGTTCGGACGTCGCGGAAGTCGCCACCTCGGTCCTGCCTCGCTTCCTCGGGTAGCATCTTGGTGCAAGAGCCCCTTGCGCTATTGCGCCAGGGGCTTCGTCTATTCCGGGGCATCCGGGTCCGACAAGCGGCGGCCAACGACGGTCGCGGTGTGTGCGGTGCACGCGGTGGAACGATCCGCCGCGCGCGCCCCTGGCCTTGGACATGCCCCACCCGGAAGGGGTGTACGCGCGTGCCCGCACTTGTGCTGCTCGGTGCTCAGTGGGGTGACGAAGGCAAGGGAAAGGCCACCGACCTTCTCGGTGGCTCGGTGGATTACGTAGTGCGCTACCAGGGCGGCAACAACGCCGGCCACACGGTCGTCGTCGGCGACCAGAAGTACGCACTCCACCTGCTCCCTTCCGGAATCCTGTCCCCCGGCTGCACGCCGGTCATCGGTAACGGTGTCGTCGTCGACCCGTCGGTCCTGCTCTCCGAGCTGAGCGGTCTGAACGAGCGCGGCGTCGACACGTCGAAGCTGCTGATCAGCGGCAACGCGCACATCATCACGCCCTACAACGTGACTGTCGACAAGGTGACCGAACGCTTCCTCGGAAAGCGCAAGATCGGCACCACCGGACGCGGGATCGGTCCGACTTATGCCGACAAGATCAACCGGGTCGGCATCCGGGTCCAGGACCTCTACGACGAGTCGATCCTCACCCAGAAGGTGGAGGCGGCCCTCGACGGCAAGAACCAGCTGCTGACCAAGCTCTACAACCGTCGCGCGATCGCCGTCGACCAGGTCGTCGAGGAACTGCTCGGCTACGCGGAGAAGCTCGCTCCGTACGTCACCGACACGGTCCTGGTCCTCAACCAGGCGCTGGAGCAGGACAAGGTCGTCCTCTTCGAGGGCGGTCAGGGCACGCTCCTCGACATCGACCACGGCACGTACCCCTTCGTCACCTCGTCGAACCCGACCGCGGGCGGCGCCTGCACGGGTTCGGGCGTGGGCCCGACGAAGATCAGCCGGGTCATCGGCATCCTGAAGGCCTACACCACCCGCGTCGGCTCCGGCCCCTTCCCGACGGAGCTGTTCGACGAGGACGGCGAGGCGCTGCGCCGCATCGGCGGCGAGCGGGGCGTCACCACCGGCCGTGACCGGCGCTGCGGCTGGTTCGACGCCGTCATCGCCCGTTACGCGACCCGCGTCAACGGCCTGACGGACTTCTTCCTGACCAAGCTCGACGTCCTCACCGGCTGGGAGCAGATCCCGGTCTGCGTGGCGTACGAGATCGACGGCAGGCGGGTGGAGGAACTCCCTTACTCGCAGAGCGACTTCCACCATGCGAAGCCGATCTACGAGACCCTGCCCGGCTGGTCCGAGGACATCACCAAGGCGAAGTCGTTCTCCGACCTGCCGAAGAACGCCCAGGCGTACGTGAAGGCGCTCGAGGAGATGTCCGGCGCCCCGATCTCCGCGATCGGCGTGGGTCCGGGCCGGGACGAGACGATCGAGATCAACTCGTTCCTGTAGGCCGCGCGGCGGCAGCTCGACCCGGGCCGGTCGGGGACTTCGCGTCCCTGACCGGCCCGCGGGCTGTTCGCGGCCAACGGCCGACCCCTTCGGGGGCGGCGCGCCCGCTCCGCGCCCCGGAGCCGCCGTCACTGGCCGGCGTACGGCCGGCGGCTGCCCGCACCTCGCCGCCGCCGGGAGCGCCGCCCGCGGCCCTGCCGGTGAGCTCAGCCGGCTGGTGATCGCCCGCACGGCGGTGAAGGGGCACCGGGCCCGGCGGACTTCGCCGTCACCGGCGGGCCGGTGCACTCGGGGACGCGCGTCCGCCGGCCCGCGCGAGCGGCCGCCTCTTCGGGAGAAGGACGGCCATTCGGCGGACATAGGTGGCGAAACGGGCTTAATCTGAAGCTATGTGACCGTGTGCGTCGATCCGGAGAAGGTGAGTGCGATGCGCATGCTGCTGAGGGTGTCCATGGACACCGACAAGGCGAACGAGGCCGTGCACAACGGGACCCTGGAGAAGCTGATCGAGGAGTCCATGGAGCAGATCAAGCCCGAAGCGGCCTACTTCACCGCCGACCACGGCAAGCGCACCGCCTTCCTGGTCTTCGACATGAAGGACAGCTCGCAGATGCCGGCGTTCAGCGAGCCCTTCTTCCAGAACCTGGGAGCCGAGATCAGCTACACCCCGGTGATGAACCGGGAGGACGTGCAGCAGGGTCTGTCGCGCATCGGCCACTGACCGCCCGTCACGCCGGAGGCGGTCCGCCCGGCCGGGAACGGCCAGCCGGGATCGACCGGCCGCCGAACACCATCCGAGCCCCGCTCCGAACACCATCCGAGCGCCGCTCCGAGCGCCGCTCCGGGCTCACTCCGAGCCCGCTCCGGGCCCGATCCGAGCCCGATCGTCGGTCCCGGCTGGCTGAACACGTCGCTCCCGGCTAGCTGAACACGATCATCGATCCCTGGGCGAGGCTGCGCGTCGCCGCGGCGTGCAGCCCCAGCCAGACGTGCCGCTCGCGGGCGAAGGGGCTGGGATCGTACGGCGCCGGGACGGCGGGCTCCTCCAACTCCGTCGGACCGGCGGGCGGTTGGGGCGCCGCCGGAGGATTGGCCGGATCGATGCCGAGGGACGGGGCGACGAACTCCAGCTCCCGCAACAGGGACTGCGCGGAGCCCAACGGGCCGCCGCCGGCGAGGAGTTCGTCGTTGGACAGCGGTTGCAGGAAGTCGACGGGGACGTACGCGCCCGCGTGGTCGTAGTGCCAGACCAGGTGCGACTGCTTGGCCGTCGCCTCGAACATCTCCAGGAGCTGCTCGTAGTCGCCGCCCAGCTCGTCCACCGGCGTCACCGGCAGGCCGCACACCTGGAGCAGGTAGGCGCGGCGCAGGAAGTGCAGGGCGTCGTAGTCGAAGCCGGCCACCGGGGCGACCTCGCCGGTCAGACCCGGCATGTACTGGTACACCGGCACCGGCGGGAGACCCGCCTCGGCCAGCACCTTGTTGTACTGGGCGAGTTCGTCGGCGAAGGGATTGTCGGGGGTGTGGCACAACACGTCGACGAGCGGCACCAGCCACAGGTCACAGGCCAAAGAGAGCTCCTCACTCAGCGCGTTGCACGGTCGTTCACGGACAAGGCGGCAATGCCGGTCAGGGAAGGGTAGTCGGTGCGGCTCACGTCAGCGCCCGTTCTGCGTCCCCTGGTGCAGGTCCCATACCCACACTCCGGCCACCCGTCTCCCCGGGCGGCCCACCAGCTTGTCCACCGTCTCACGCAGCCGGGCCGCGTGCCGCTGCGGGGCCAGCACCAGCGCTCCCGCCCGCCAGTACGCGAGGTCCTCGCGGGCCTCGGCGCGGGCACGTTCGTCGATCACCGGGACCACGCCCGTGTACCGCACGTCCCGCAGCAGGCTCGCGGTGAAGCGCAGCGGGACGCCGTAGACGCCGGTGCGGTCGCCGTCGCCGTAGGGCCCGTTGAAGTAGCCGCCGGGCATCCGGAAGCCGAGACCGGCCGCCGTCTGCCAGTGCAGGGCCTCGGCGTCCTCGGGCTCGGCGAGCGGCACCGGCACCAGCGTCTCGCCGGCTCGCACGTACGCCTTCCAGGCGCCGTCGGTGAAGAAGGCGGGCGCCGGGGCGCGCGGGGCGGACTTCAGGGGGGCCGGGATCAGGGGCAGCAGGGCGAGGCAGACGGCGAGCAGCCCCGCGTACTGCGTGACCAGGCGGCGGGCCCGCGCCAGTCGGTCGACGGCCAGGGCGAGCAGCATGCCCAGTGCCGGGGCGCAGACCAGCGCGACCCGGCTCTCGATCACCGACTCGAAGAGGGGGAGGCCGGCGAGCGCGGCCCAGGGGCCGGGCACGGTGACGTCGGTGAGGGGCAGCGGGACGCGCGGGCCGAGGGACAGCACGGCCGCGACCGCCGCCGTGCAGGCCAGCGCCCGTACGACCGGCCGCCGCCACAGCGCCACCGTGACGGCGAACGCGAGCAGGACCAGCGGCCAGCCGTAGAAGGCGTTCTGCTCGGTGGGGTTGAGGGAGAGGGCGCCGGCGCTCCGGGCGTCGCCCGCGACCAGGGAGCGTTCGGCGAACGAGAGCAGCGCGCGCACGGAGTTGCCGACACCGGTCGCGCTGCCGTGGTCGATGCCGGTGTAGCTCTGCGGCCCGGAGAACTGCCAGGCCAGCGGGTAGACGACGAGCGGCAGACAGACGGCGGCGGCGATCGCGAGACCGTTCAGCACCGGACGGGCGGCCGCGCGGGCCACGTCGGGGCGGGCGGCGCCGTAGGCGGCGGCGAACACCAGCAGTCCCAGGGCGGCCAGCAGCAACGGCTCCTCGCCGAGGAAGACCTGGTAGGCCGCCATCAGACCGAGGACGACCCCGTCGCGCGCGACCCGCTCACCGGTGGTGAGCCGCAGGGCCCGGTCGACGATCAGCGGGATCATGAACAGCACGACGAAGTTCGGGTGGGCGTTGGCGTGGCTGACCATCGGAGGCGCGAACGCGGCCAGGGCGGCCCCGGCGAAGGCGGCCGCCCGCTGCCGGACGAGCCGTCGCACGATCAGCCGGTACCAGGCGAGGGCGGTGGCGGCCAGGCCCAGCGTCATCACGAGGCTGAGGGAGACGGCCGGGCCCAGCAGCAGGGTGACGGGCGTGAGCGGGACCGACAGGCCGGGCATCGTCGTGTTGGCCATCAGGTTCACGCCGCCGGGGAAGCCCTGGAGGTCGGTGAACAGGGGATTGCGCAGACGGGCGACGTGGTCGGCGGTCACCGCGAAGAACCACTCCCACTGGTTCTGGTCCTGGAGGGAGTCGGTGAGATAGCGGTGGGCCGGGTCGAGGACGCGGCCGCGGTAGAGGACGACCGCCATCGCGAGGAAGAGCAGGGCCGCGAGGGCGTCCGCGGGCCGGGGCGCCGGGATCCGCAGCCGGACCAGGTCGCGCAGGGCCCGCGGGTAGTCCGCGGGGCGGACCTTCGAGCCGGGCCGGTGCGACCAGTGCACGGGCACCTCGGCGACCGGCCAGCCGGCGCGCTGGAAGTGCCGCAGCACCTCCACGTCGATGGCCCAGCCGTTGAGGCGGGACGCGGCGAACGCGGTGCGGGCCTTGTCGCCGTCGAACAGCTTGAAGCCGCACTGGGTGTCGCGTATCCCGCGCAGGGTCGTCCGCCGGATCAGCAGGTTGCCCGCGGCGCCGAGGAGCTCGCGTATGCGGTGCTGGCGTTCGCCGAGGGTCGCGCCGGGCACGGCCCGCGAACCGATCGCCGCCGTGTGCCCGTCGGCGAGCGCCCGCTCCAGGCGCTCCAACTCCTCGACGGGGGTGGCGAGATCGGCGTCCATGACCAGGACGCGACGGCCCCGGCTGGCGGCGACGCCCTGCCGCAGCGCGTGCCCCTTGCCCCGGTTGCCGGATCCTGAGCCGGTGACGAGCCGCACCCGTGCGTCGCGGCGGACGGTGACCAGCTCGCGGGTGGCGTCGGTGGAACCGTCGTCGGCGACGACGATCTCCCAGCTGCCCCGGTGGCCCCCGGTCGCGTCGAGGTGACGGGCGACCGCGTCCAGGGTGGGGCCGAGCCGGCGCTCCTCGTTGTAGGCGGGGATGACGACGGAGAGTTCCACGGCGCCGTCGGCGAGCCCGGCGGGGCGGGTCGTGGGACGCGGGGAGGGGCGGGTCGGGGGGCGGGTGCCGGAGCGGGTGCCGGGGGCGTCCGCACGGCTCATTCCGCCGCCAGCCGCTCGATCAGGCAGACGGACTCGTCGTTGTAGGCGGCGAGTATCACGCGCGCGGCGCCGGTGTCGCGCGCGTACAGGGCGTCGACCAGTTCGCTGTGGCCGGACCACAGGCAGCCGCGCAGGTCGGTCAGCCGGCGCAGGTGCTGCACCGTGCACACCCAGGACTGCACCCGCAGCCGGTGCAGGAAGTCGGCGAGATAAGGGTTGCCGAACAGGGCGCTCAGCTCGCGCCAGAACCGCAGGTCGTAGCCGATGAGGACGGTGAGGTCGCCGGCGGACGCGGCCCGCTGCGCCTCCTCGCCGCGTCGGCGCACCCCCGCTATCGCGGCCGCGATCCGCGGCTCCTCGAAGTTCTGCTGCCCCAGGCGGCCCTCGTCCAGTTCGAGGAACATCCCCTCGATGATCAGGCCGCGGGCCTCGACCATGCCCCGGTAGTCCGCCACCGAGTACTCGTGGACCCGGAAGCCCCGGTGCTGGTCGGCCTCCAGGAGACCCTGCGCGGACAGATCGACGAGGGCCTCGCGCACGGGCGTCGCGGAGACGCCGTACTGCTCGGCGATCTCCTTCACCGTGAACTCCTGCCCCGGTTGCAGCCGGCCCGCCAGCACCTCGTCGCGGAGTGCGTCGGCGATCTGTCGGCGCAGGGTGTTGCGCGTCACGGCGCCGTTGCCGGTGCTGCCGGGCATGGTCGGGGCGTCTCCCTCGTCGGGGGCGGAAGAATGGCGTGCTCGTCGTTATGTACGAGCACGCCACCTTACGCGTTCGACGAAATCAAGCCTTTGCGCGCAGCGGCCCCGAGAGCGCTCCCCGATCCGCGCGGATCAGCGCCTCGATCGGCGCCGTCAGCTCCCCGATCCGCGCGGATCAGCGCCTCGATCGGCCGCCGTCAGCGCCGCGATCCGCCCGCGACGGCCCACTTGTCCTACTCGGTGTACTCGTCGGCCGCCGTGAGGGCCGCGTCCAGGGCCGCCAGGCCCTCCTTGACCTCGGACTCGGACACGTTGAGCGGCGGCACGAAGTGGGTGCGGTTCATGTTCACGAACGGCCAGACCCCGGCCTTCTTGGCGGCGGCGCCGAAGGCGGCCATGGGCGCGTTGGCCTCGCCGGCCGCGTTGTACGGCACCAGCGGCTCGCGCGTCTCGCGGTTCTTCACCAGCTCGACCGCCCAGAACATGCCGACCCCGCGCACCTCGCCGACGCTCGGGTGCCGCTCGGCCAGCTCCGCCAGTCCCGGCCCGACGAGGGAGGCGCCCAGGCGCTTCGCGTTCTCGACGACCCCCTCCTCGGCCATGACGTCGATCGTCGCGACGGCGGCCGCGCATGCCAGCGGGTGCCCGGAGTACGTCAGTCCGCCCGGGTAGGGGCGCCGGGCGAAGGTCTCCGCGATCGCGCCGGAGATGGCCACGCCGCCCAGCGGCACGTATCCGCTGTTCACGCCCTTGGCGAAGGTCATCAGGTCGGGGGTCACGCCGTAGAGGTCGGCCGCGAACCACTCGCCGGTGCGGCCGAACCCGGCCATGACCTCGTCCAGGACGAAGACGATCCCGTGCCGGTCGCAAATCTCGCGCACCCCGGCCAGGTAACCGGGCGGCGGCAGCATGATCCCCGCCGTTCCCGGCACGGTCTCCAGGAGGATCGCGGCGATCGTCCCGGGCCCCTCGAAGGCGATGGTCGTCTCCAGGTGCTCCAGGGCCCGGGCGGTCTCCTGTTCCTCGGTCTCGGCGTAGAAGCGGGAGCGGTACAGGAACGGCGCCCAGAAGTGCACGACCCCGGCGGTGGCGGTGTCGGAGGCCCAGCGGCGCGGGTCGCCGGTGAGGTTCACGGCCTGCTGGGTGCCGCCGTGGTACGAGCGGTAGGCGGACAGCACCTTGGGCCGGCCGGTGTGCAGCCGCGCCATGCGCACGGCGTGCTCGACGGCGTCCGCCCCGCCGTTGGTGAAGAAGATCTTGTCCAGGTCGCCGGGGGTGCGTTCGGCGATCAGGCGGGCCGCCTCGGAGCGGGCCTCGACGGCGAAGGCGGGCGCGAAGGTGGTCAGGCGTGCGGCCTGCTCCTGGATCGCGGCGACGACCTTCGGGTGCTGGTAGCCGATGTTGGTGTAGACGAGCCCGCTGGTCAGGTCGAGGTAGCGCCTGCCGTCGTAGTCCCAGAAGTACGACCCCTCGGCGCCGGCCACGGCGAGCGGGTCGATGAGCTCCTGGGCGGACCAGGAGTGGAAGACGTGCGCGCGGTCCGCGGCCTTCACGGCGGCGCCGGCCCGGGGATCGGTCTGAGGGGTCATGTCAGTGAGCGTAAATGTCCGCGATGCGGAAGCGGTATCGGCGTCCTGTTCCGTGGACGGCCCGATTCCGCGACAGGTTGTCGGGCGTACGGGAGGTCGACGGCCGGGCCGCTCACCCGACTCTTGACAGCATGCTGTCCAAGGAGCAGCGTGCTGTCGAGAGGGCGGCACGCTGTCACCGCTTCAGCGTCCCGCCCTCGCCCGCCCGTCCCGCCCGCCCCGAGGAGGAGTCATGAACAGCGGACACAGGGAGCCCGGCGACCGCGGCGACCGAAAGCCCGTGCATCTCGCCGTCTACGACTCGCTGGCCGACTGGGAGACCGGCCACACCACGGCCTACCTCGCCCGCGCCGGGTACGAGATCCGGACGGTGGGCCCGACCCTCGACCCCGTCGTCAGCATCGGCGGCCTGCGCGTCCAGCCCGACCTGGCCCTGGCCGACGTCCGCCCGCAGGACAGCGCGCTGCTGATCCTGCCGGGCGCGGACCTGTGGGACGCCACCGACGACCTGGCGCCCTTCGCCCGCGCCGCCCGCCGCTTCCTCGACGCCGGGGTGCCCGTCGCCGCGATCTGCGGGGCCACCGCCGGGCTCGCCCGCGAGGGCCTGCTCGACGAACGGGACCACACCGGCGCGGTCTCCTTCTACCTGGCCGCCACGGGGTACGGCGGCGGCGCACGGTACGTCGAGGCGGACGCGGTGACGGACGGCGCCCTGGTCACCGCCGGCCCGACCGAACCCGTCGCCTTCGCGCGGGAGGTGCTGCGGCTCCTCGGCGTCTACGAGGGCGAGACGCTGGACGCCTGGTACCGCCTGTTCCACGACTCCGACCCGCAGGCCTACGCCGTCCTGGAGAAGGCGACGGCAGGCCGGTGAGCCGGCCGCGCCAGGACCTGCTCAGCCGCAGCGCCCTCGGGGTCTTCCGGCTCAACGGCCAGTTCCTCGCCCTCGCCGAGGAACTGGCCCGGCCCGCCGGGCTCACCGCCGCCTGGTGGCAGGTGCTCGGCGCGGTGGTGGGCGAGCCGCTGCCCGTCTCCGGCATCGCCCGCGCCATGGGCATCACCCGGCAGAGCGTCCAGCGCACAGCCGACCTGCTGGTGGCCCGCGACCTCGCCGAGTACCGGCCCAACCCCGCCCACCGGCGCGCCAAGCTGCTCGCGCCCACGGACCAGGGGCGGGCCGCGATCGCCCGCATCGCCCCCGGGCACGCGGCCTTCGCCGACCGGCTGGCGCGGGAGTTCGGCGAGGCGGAGCTCGCCGAGGCCGTCCACGTGCTGGAACGCCTGTCCAAGGTGCTGGACGGGCTGGAGCCGCCTGTTACGGAACCGTAGACACCGCGCGTCCCTATCCCTCGAACGGCCGGATTATTCTCGCCTCCACACACATGTCTCGATCACACATGTGGCGGAAAGGCGGCGCTGCGATGGAGAAGCTGGCCCCCGGGGACCCGCAGCGCATCGGCGGCTACCGGCTGCTCGCGCGGCTGGGGGCGGGCGGGATGGGACGGGTGTACCTCGCCCGCTCGGACCGGGGGCGCACGGTCGCCGTCAAGCTGGTCCGGCGCGAGCTGGCCGCGCGCGAGGAGTTCCGGGCGCGCTTCCGCCAGGAGGTGCGCAACGCCCAGCGGGTCGGCGGGTTCTGGACGGCCCCCGTCCTCGACGCCGACACCGAGGCCGAAGTGCCCTGGGTGGCCACCGGCTACGTCGCCGGGCCGAGCCTGCAGCAGGTGGTCGGCCACGACCACGGTCCGCTGCCCGAGCGGTCGGTGCGCATCCTGGCCGCCGGGCTCGCCCACGCGCTCACCAACATCCACGCGGCCGGCATCGTCCACCGCGACCTGAAGCCGTCCAACGTGATGGTCACCATCGAAGGGCCCCGGGTCATCGACTTCGGGGTCGCGCGGGCCCTGGAGGGCGTGACCGGCGACAGCCGGCTCACCCAGACCGGCGCGGTCATCGGCTCACCCGGCTTCATGGCCCCCGAGCAGGTGCGCGGCGAGGGGACCACCCCGGCCAGCGACGTCTTCTGCCTCGGCTCGGTCATCGCCTACGCCGCCACCGGCGTCCTGCCCTTCGGGGCCGCCGACGAGGGGGCGCACGCCCTGATGTACCGCATCGCCGAGGACGAGCCCGATCTCGGGGGCGTCCCCGAGGGCATCGCCGACCTGGTCCGCGCCTGTCTGCGCAAGGACCCGGCCGCCCGTCCCTCCCTGGCCCGCGTCCTGGAGCTCACGGGCGTCGACGACACCGTCTCCGACGGCCGCTCCCGCGACCCGTGGCTGCCCAGCGCGCTGGTGGCCCAGCTCGGCCGGCACGCGGTGCGGCTGCTCGAGGTGGAGGACCCGGAGGGCACGGACGGCCCGACCGCCGGCCTCGCGTCCGCCCGGCCAGGACACCCGGGAGCCGTGCAGGCCGCCGAGGAGCACTCCGGTCCACGCGGCGACGCGCTCACGGCGGACCACCGCCGCACGATGGTCGCGGGCCCCGACGGCATCCCGCCGCAGCCTTCCGCGCCCGGCTCGGCCGCCCCCGCCCACCCGGCGTACGGCCACGCCCAGCAGCATCCGCAGCCGGCCTCCGGCTACGGGCACGCGCCCGGACCGTCGGACGGCTGGTCCGCGGCGCCCGGCATCCCGGCCCCGTACAACCCGTACGCGGACGATGCCTCCGGGTCGGCCCCCGCCGCGCCCCCCTACGGCCCCTACGGGCCGGCCGATCCGGCCCCCGGACAGGAACCGCGGCGCAGCGGCCGGACCACCCTGCTGCTCGTCTTGGTCGCCCTGGTGGTCGCGATCGCGGCCGGCGGTTCGGTCTACGCGTTCATGAACGGCGACGGCGACTCCGGGGGCGGCCCGACGGCCGGCGCCTCCGCCTCGGCGACCCCGTCCACGGGGGCCTCGGCGCCGCCCTCGTCGTCCGCACCCGGGTCGTCGGCCTCCCCTTCCCTGTCCTCCTCGGCCGGCGCGGTGCCGGCGGCCTTCCTCGGCACCTGGACGACCACGATCGAGAACGAGAGCGGCACGAACACCCGCCGACTGACCATCACGCAGGGCGGGGTCGGCGACTCCGTGCTCGCCCTCGTCGCCGACGGGGAGGCCTACCACTGCGAGTTCAGCGCCACCCTCACCCGGCTGCCGGGCGACGACGGCCCCCTGCGGATCGGCCCCTCCAAGGTCACCACCGGCCGGCCCCTCTCCTCGTGCAGCCCCGGCGCGGCCTCCGAGGTCACCCTCCTCGCCGACGGCCGACTCCAGCGCACCAACACCGGGACGGGCGAGAAGCTCACGTACACCCGGCGCTGAGCCGCCCTCAGGGGATTCGGGGGACCCGGACACCGACGACGTGAGTGGGACCAAAAGCCCGGGGTCCCGCCGCTCACCGGGGCTCCGGCGGGCGCTGGCGGGGCATGTTGGGGCGGGGGTTCACTCCGGGCGGGGACGGGAAGCGACCGGGGCCGCCGGCGTCCGGCCGGCCGCCGACGGCGATCGCCGCCTGGATGCCCATGGGCGTCGGGCCGGCCCGGAACTCCACCATCCAGTCCGCCGTCTCCGTGCGCACCAGATCCGTGACGTCCTCCGAGAACCGCCGCAGCACCCCGAGGCACCGCTCGGCGGCCTCGCCGGCCGTGCCCTCGGCCGGTCCCAGCACCTCCCGGACGCTCTCCGACGCCCAGTCGAACTGCAGCACCTGCAGCCGGCGCTGCACGGCCTGGGCGGTGGCCACGTCGCGCATCCAGCCGGACGTCACCCCGAAGAACCGGTCCACCGCCGCACAGGACACCGCCAGCAGCAGCGCCAGATAGCCCCACGGAGTCACCCCGCCCATCACCCGGGTGAGATCCAGCAGCGGCAGCGCGGCCCCGCACACCGCCCCGGCCGCCGCCCCGGCGCGCAGCACCCGGGCGCCGCGCCGCTTCCACACCCGGTCGTCGAGGTACCAGGCGGCCGTCTCCAGCGCGCCCCGCTCCACCCAGCGGTACAGCTCGTCCAGCCGCTCCGCGGGCACGCCCCAGTCCCCGAGCGGAAGCACCCGCCCGGTCAGGTCGCCCGGCCGCAGCCCGGCCGCGCCCTCACTCCGCCCGTCCTGGGGCGGACCCTCGGGCTGCATCTCCGGCTGCTGAGCCACCCGGCACTCCCTACTGATCCCGACCGATGGATCCCGACCGATCCCGATGACGCCGGCCGGTCCCGACCGCTCACGATGCGTGACACCCGGGACGCCTGATGCCGCTGCGCCGGACCTTTCCTACCGCCCAATGGGTGGCTAAGAGGAAGGTTTCCCCTCTTTTACGCCTGGAAGTGGGCCTTGATCAGGTATAGGCCTCACACGCAACTCACTCGAAAGAGTGCTGGGGCGACACCCGCACAGACCACGTAGGCTCGTGCCGAGCGGCGTCGAACCCGCTCGAAGGCACGCCCGACACTCGCAGACACAGGAGCTGATCGTGATTCCCGGTGGTGGCCAGCCCAACATGCAGCAGCTGCTCCAGCAGGCCCAGAAGATGCAGCAGGACCTGGCCCGCGCTCAGGAGGAACTGGCGAACACGGAGGTCGACGGGCAGGCGGGCGGCGGCCTGGTGAGGGCGACCGTGACCGGCTCGGGCGAACTGCGGGCCCTGCGGATCGACCCGAAGGCCGTGGACCCGGAGGACACCGAGACCCTCGCCGACCTGGTCGTCGCGGCGGTCCAGGCGGCCAACGAGAACGCGCAGACGCTCCAGCAGCACAAACTCGGCCCGTTGACGCAGGGCCTGGGCGGCGGCGGCATCCCCGGGCTGCCCTTCTAGCCCGGTCCAGCCCGGTCCGCAGGCCGGTCCGCCCTTACGCGGACCGGCCCCGGCCGACTACCGTACGTACGGCAAGGAACCCCAGGAAGGATGGCAGTCCGTTGTACGAAGGCGTGGTCCAGGACCTCATCGACGAGCTGGGGCGGCTGCCCGGCGTCGGTCCCAAGAGCGCGCAGCGGATCGCCTTCCACATCCTGCAGGCGGAGCCGACGGACGTACGGCGCCTCGCGCACGCCCTCCTGGAGGTCAAGGCGAAGGTCCGGTTCTGCGCGACCTGCGGCAACGTGGCGCAGGAGGAGCTGTGCGGCATCTGCCGCGACAGCCGCCGCGACCTTTCCGTCATCTGTGTGGTGGAGGAGCCGAAGGACGTCGTCGCGATCGAGCGCACGCGTGAGTTCCGCGGCAAGTACCACGTGCTCGGCGGCGCCATCAGCCCCATCGAGGGAGTCGGTCCCGACGACCTGCGGATCCGGGAACTCCTCGCGCGGTTGGCCGACGGCACGGTCACGGAGCTGATCCTGGCCACGGACCCGAACCTGGAGGGCGAGGCCACGGCCACGTACCTCGCCCGCATGATCAAGCCCATGGGCCTGAAGGTCACCCGCCTGGCCAGCGGCCTCCCTGTGGGCGGCGACCTGGAGTACGCGGACGAGGTGACCCTCGGCCGCGCCTTCGAGGGGAGACGACTCCTAGATGTCTGACGCCAAGCTGCACGCGACCGAGCAGAACCCCGACGACTTCGCCGTCCAGATCGCGGACCAGATCGAGAGCTTCCTGGTCGCCGTGACCGAGGTGGCGAAGGGCGACGAGCCGGCCTCGGCGGTCCCCTTCCTGCTGCTGGAGGTCTCCCAGCTGTTGCTGGCCGGCGGCCGCCTCGGCGCCCACGAGGACATCGTTCCCGACGAGCGCTACGAGCCCGACCCCGGTTTCGAGCCGGACGCGGACGAACTCCGCGAGAACCTGGCCCGTCTCCTGGAGCCGGTCGACGTCTACTCCGAGGTCTTCGACCCCTACGAGCCCCGCAAGCCGCCCGTGCCGGCCCGGATCTCCGACGATCTCGCGGACGTCATCGCCGACCTGCGCCACGGCATGGTCCACTACCGGGCCGGCCGCACCAGCGAGGCCCTGTGGTGGTGGCAGTTCTCCTACTTCTCCAACTGGGGCTCCACCGCGTCGGCGACGCTGCGCGCCCTGCACTCGGTGCTCGCCCACATCCGGCTGGACCAGCCCCTGGAGGAGCTGGACGGCCTCGACACCGACCAGCCGCCGCTGGGCGACGAGACGCTGGAGTTCGAGGCGGGCCGGGTGATGGCGCAGGAGATCGGCGGACAGCCGGGAGCGGGCAGCGTCGGCGTCAAGCACTGACCGGGCGTACGGCCGTCGGCAGGGTGCGGCAGCCGTCGGCAGGTGCGGCAGGCTCCGCCACGACTTCGGGAGTGCGCTCCCTCCTCCGGGCGGGCGGGAGACGCGATCGCCTCTCGCTCGGGGTCGAGACGGGATCGCGTCTCGACCCCGAGGCCGGCGCCGGCCCGGTCCGGGACCGGGGCGGGCGGAGCCCGACAGCCGCGCGATAGTGCTTGAAAGTCAATGCACAGCTATCACTTCGGCGCCAGTGGGCAGGGAAGTCCCGATGACGGGCGTCCGCGCGTCCTCCGCGGCCCGTGAGTCTCACCATGCGGTACCCGGGAGGCGGATTTCGGGCGCTCGTTAGACTGAGCCGACCGCAGTACAAGGGCGTATATGCGGGAAAGAGACAAACTGAGCGAGGAGCGCACGTGGGCCTTGTCGTGCAGAAGTACGGAGGCTCCTCCGTAGCCGATGCCGAGGGCATCAAGCGCGTCGCCAAGCGGATCGTGGAAGCGAAGAAGAACGGCCACCAGGTGGTCGTCGTCGTTTCCGCGATGGGCGACACGACGGACGAGCTGATCGATCTCGCCGAGCAGGTGTCACCGATGCCTGCCGGGCGTGAGTTCGACATGCTGCTGACCGCCGGAGAGCGGATCTCCATGGCCCTGCTGGCGATGGCGATCAAGAACCTGGGTCACGAGGCCCAGAGCTTCACCGGCAGCCAGGCAGGCGTCATCACCGACTCGGTCCACAACAAAGCCCGGATCATCGACGTCACGCCGGGCCGCATCCGGACCGCGCTGGACGAGGGCAACATCGCCATCGTCGCCGGGTTCCAGGGTGTCAGCCAGGACAAGAAGGACATCACCACGCTGGGGCGCGGCGGGTCCGACACCACGGCCGTGGCCCTCGCCGCCGCGCTCGACGCCGAGGTCTGCGAGATCTACACCGACGTGGACGGCGTGTTCACCGCCGACCCGCGCGTGGTGAAGAAGGCGAAGAAGATCGACTGGATCTCCTTCGAGGACATGCTGGAGCTCGCCGCCTCCGGCTCCAAGGTGCTGCTCCACCGCTGTGTGGAGTACGCCCGCCGCTACAACATCCCGATCCACGTCCGCTCGTCCTTCAGCGGACTGCAGGGCACGTGGGTCAGCAGTGAGCCGATCGAGCAAGGGGACAAGCCGGTGGAGCAGGCCATCATCTCCGGTGTCGCGCACGACACCTCCGAGGCCAAGGTCACGGTCGTCGGCGTGCCGGACAAGCCGGGCGAGGCGGCCGCGATCTTCCGTACGATCTCCGACGCCGAGATCAACATCGACATGATCGTGCAGAACGTGTCCGCGGCCGCCACCGGCCTGACGGACATCTCCTTCACCCTGCCCAAGGCCGAGGGCCGCAAGGCGATCGACGCGCTGGAGAAGAACCGGTCCGGCATCGGCTTCGACTCGCTGCGCTACGACGACCAGATCGGCAAGATCTCCCTGGTCGGCGCCGGGATGAAGACCAACCCGGGCGTCACGGCCGACTTCTTCAAGGCCCTGGCCGACGCGGGCGTCAACATCGAGCTCATCTCGACGTCCGAGATCCGCATCTCGGTCGTGACCCGCGCCGACGACGTCAACGAGGCCGTGCGCGCCGTGCACAGCGCCTTCGGGCTGGACTCCGACAGCGACGAGGCCGTCGTCTACGGGGGCACCGGCCGTTGATCTCGGCAACGCGCCGGCCGACGCTGGCGGTCGTGGGGGCGACCGGGGCGGTCGGCACGGTCATGCTGCGGATTCTGTCCCAGCGGGCCGACGTCTGGGGCGATATCCGACTCGTCGCCTCGCCGCGCTCGGCCGGCCGCAAGCTGGCCGTGCGCGGTGAGGAGGTCGAGGTGCTGGCCCTGTCGGAGGAGGTCTTCGACGGGGTCGACGTCGCCATGTTCGACGTCCCCGACGAGGTCGCCGCGCACTGGGCGCCGCTCGCCGCCGCCCGGGGCGTGGTCGTGGTGGACAACTCCGGCGCCTTCCGGATGGACCCGGACGTGCCGCTGGTGGTCCCCGAGGTCAACGGGCACACGGTGCGCAACCGGCCGCGCGGGATCGTCGCCAACCCCAACTGCACGACGCTGTCGATGATCGTCGCCCTGGGCGCGCTGCACGCCGAGTACGGGCTGCGCGAGCTGGTGGTGTCGTCCTACCAGGCGGTGAGCGGGGCCGGACGGGCCGGGGTGGAGACGCTGCGCCGGCAGATCGCGCTGGTCGCCGGCACCGAGCTGGGCACGCACCCGGGCGATGTGCGGCGGGCCGTCGGCGACGACACCGGGCCGTTCCCGGAGCCGGTCGCGCTGAACGTCGTCCCGTGGGCGGGCTCGCTGCGCGAGGACGGCTGGTCCTCGGAGGAGATGAAGGTGCGGGACGAGACCCGCAAGATCCTCGGGCTGCCCAAGCTGCCGGTGGCGGTGACCTGCGTGCGCGTCCCCGTCGTCACCACGCACTCGCTCACCGTCCACGCCCGCTTCCAGGACGTGGTCACCGTCGACGGGGCCCGCGAGATCATCGCGACGGCTCCCGGCGTCGTCCTCTTCGACAACCCGGCGGCGGGGGAGTTCCCCACGCCCGCCGACGTGGTCGGCACCGACCCGACCTGGGTGGGCCGGGTGCGGCGGGCCCTGGACGACCCGACGGCGCTGGAGCTGTTCGTGTGCGGGGACAACCTGCGCAAGGGGGCCGCGCTGAACACGGCGCAGATCGCGGAGCTGCTGGCGGCGGAGCTGTCCTGAGGCGAAAAGCCGCTGGCCCGGGCTTCGTGGGATTGTAAGATATTTCAAGCACTGTGAGCCGGTCGACGGCCCGAACCACTTGTATCGGGCACCTTTGACGGCCCAAGATTTCCTCCCCGCTCTCCGCAACCGTGCGTAGGGCGGGGAGCGTCTTTGCGGACACCCTTCGGTGTGCGCAGGCGTGTGAACGATCACAGCGTATGGGGACGCCGTGGTCCGGGCGTGGGGACGCCCGTTCCTATGGGACACAGGGGAAGAGCGGGACACATGAGACGGGTGCGCGGGGCCTTGACCGACGCAAAACAGACGCCGAACGCGTACAACCCATCCGGGGGGACGTGTGTCCAACTGGTGTGGCGAAGGTACTCGAACTCCCGGTTGCGCCCCGCGGCGCGGCCCTACGGCCGCCGCGCGGCGTCGTGCGGCCCCGCACGTCCGGCGCGCCCGGCGGCATGCCGGTGATCGCGCCCATGCCCGCAGCGCGGCCCGCCCGCGTCCCCAGCCAGCGCGACGGCGCCGAACCCGCCGAGAACGCCGTGGCGGCCGGCACCACCGTCGACCACCTCACCGAGACCTACCGGGCCCACTACCGCTCGCTGCTCGGTCTCGCCGCCCTCCTCCTCGACGACACCGCCTCCTGCGAGGACGTCGTCCAGGAGGCCTTCATCCGCGTCCACTCCGCGCGCAAGCGCGTCCGCGACCCCCAGAAGACGCTCGCCTACCTGCGCCAGACGGTCGTCAACCTCTCCCGCTCCGCCCTGCGCCGCCGCATCCTCGGCCTGAAGCTGCTCTCCAAGCCGATGCCGGACATGGCCAGCGCTGAGGAGGGCGCCTACGACCAGCTGGAGCGCGACTCGCTCATCAAGGCGATGAAGGGCCTGCAGCGCCGTCAGCGCGAGGTCCTCGTGCTGCGCTACTTCGCGGACATGACCGAGGCCCAGGTCGCCGAGACCCTCGGCATCTCCATCGGCTCGGTCAAGGCGTACGGCTCGCGCGGGATAGCAGCCCTGCGCATCGCCATGGAGGCGCCGGCGTGAGCGGAGCAGCCAACGGGCCGGGCCCGCACGCCCGCCCCGGCGGTCCCGACCGCGACGAGCCTCTCGCGCGGCACGAGCCGCCGTCGCCCACCCAAGAGCCGAAGCCATCGCACGCTGGGAACTCAACCGTGAACCACCGTCTCGACGACCAGGGCCCCGACGGGCTCGACTCGGACGAGCTGGCACTGCGCCGGATGCTGCACGACGTCGTCCAGGAGATGGAGCCCCGCGACGGCAGCCTGGACCACCTGCGCCGGGCCGTCCCCGTCCGGCGGGCCCGCAAGCGGCAGGCGGCCGTCGGCATGGCGGCCGCGGCCCTCTTCCTCGGCACCGCGGTCCCCGCCGTCCTGCATGTCTCGCACGCGGGCGGCTCCGACGCCAACCCTTCCATCGCCGGCCAGGCCTCCCAGGCGCAGGGAGGCGCGGATCAGGGCAAGAACCCCGACGGCGGCTCCTCGGGCAAGGTCGGCGACTCCTCCGGCGCCACCGGTGACCAGGGCAAGGACGGCTCCGGCGACGCCGGCCGGGGCAAGGAGTCCGCGGGCGGCACCGCCTCCGCAGGCCCCGCCTCGCCCTCCGCGGCGAGCGCGCCCGCCTGTCTGCCGGACCAGCTGACGGCCGGCGGGCCCTCCGTCGCCGTCCGCGACGCGGCCGGCACCGTCTACGGCGGCTTCCGCGTCCAGAACTCCTCGGCCGCGGCCTGCACCGTCGGCGGCGCCGTCACCCTGACGTACGAGGTCCAGGGAGCCGCCGACCCCGCGAAGATCACGGTGGCGGCGCACGCCTCCGGGGACGTGGCGGCCGGCCTGCCCGACCCCTCCCTCAACGTCAGCCGGCTCACCCTCGCGCCCGGCTCCGCCTACGAGGTGAAGTTCGCCTGGGTGCCCTCCGAGACCTGCCCCACCACGGGCGGACCCGGCGGCGGCGACGGCGGCGGCACGGCGTCCCCCTCGCCGACCCCGAGCGACCCGGCCGGCAGTGCCGGCACGACCGGCACGACCGGAGGCGAGACCGCCTCCGGCGCCACGGCCCAGCTGTACGCCGAGGACGGCACGGCCGACGGCGGCGTCGTGGTGTCGTACACGGCCGTGGACGGCGCCCCGGCGGTCAAGGCGACCGTGCCGGACGCGTGCGCCGGGACGATCTACCGGACAGGCGTGCTGGCGTCGTCCTGAGCGGGGTCCGGGGACCCGATGACCACGGGCTCCCCCGGCAGGATCCCGAGCCGGGCGTCCCGCGCGAACTCGACCTCGCGACGCAGCAGCCGGAACCACATGAACACCACGAACCCGGCGAACACGAACCACTCGCCGGTGTAACCGAGGTTCTGGAACGCCTTCAGGTCGAGCCCCGTGTCGGAGGCCGCCTTCGCGGGCACCGCCGTCATCCCCGCACCAGCGGTGTCCAGGGTGATCCAGGCGTCGTAGAGGTCGTAGGGAACCAGGTTGACCAGCGACGCGGCGCTGATCGCCGCGGTCTGCCCGGCCGGCAGGCCGCCCCGGGCGCTCACCCCGTCGTCGCCCGGCTGCTCGGAGGCCTGGAGCGCCCCGATGACGGTGACCTCGCCGGCGGGCGCCGCCGGGGCCTTCGCCGCGTCGGCCTCGCCCGGCAGCCAGCCGCGCACGACCGGCAGCGCCCGGCCGCCGTCCACGCGCAGCAGGGTGAGCACGTAGAAGCCGCTCTTCCCGTCCAGTTCCCGGTCGGGCACCAGCAGCTGCTCGCCGTAGCGCCCGGTGGCGGTGGCCTGCTTGCCGGACGTCGCCTTGTCCACGGGCAGCAGCTCGGCCAGCGGGCGGGCGGGATCAGTACGGGCGGACGCGGCCTGCGCCTTCGCGTCACGGTGGTCGTCCACCCGCGCCTCGAACCGGCTCAGCTGCCAGGACCCCATGAACACGCAGAAGGGGATGGCCAGCAGCACGAAGACGTTGATACCCCACCAGCGGGGCGTCAGCAGAAACCGGTACACGCCCCCCACGGTACGGGGCCGCGACGGGCCAGCGCCCCGCGGGGGGAGCCCCTTCGGTGGGAAGCAGGTGCGAAGACGGTGGGAAGTTGTCCACAGGCTGGGGACCTCGGCGTCTCTTTGTGGGCGCGGGCGGGCAGTATGGGGCCATGACTGAGAGCAACGGGTCCGCCGCACCCGAACGGTACGAGGACATGCCCGACTGGGAGAAGCGCTTCCGGGCGCCCCGGGTGTCGCTGCCCGACTGGGCGCAGGACGCCCCCGAACACTCCCTCTTCGTGTCGAACGCGACCGGGACGTACGAGCTGTACGCCTGGAACCGTGCCACCGGCGAGCGGCGCCAGGTCACCGACCGGGCCAACGGCACGACCGACGGCGTGCTCTCCCCGGACGGCGCCTGGATCTGGTGGTTCGACGACAAGGACGGCGACGAGTTCGGCGTCTGGCGCCGCCAGTCCTTCACCGGCGGCGAGGACGAGCTGGCGACGCCCGGTCTGGACCCCTCCTACCCGGCGGGCCTCGCCCTCGGCCGTGACGGCCGCACGGCCGTGGTCGGCCGCTCCACCGACGAGGAGGGCACCACGATCCACGTCGCCCGGACCGGCGAGCCCCCCTTCGAGCTCTACCGCCACCGGGAGTCCGCGGGCGTCGGCGACCTCTCCCACGACGGCAGCCTGATCGCCGTCGAGCACACCGAGCACGGCGACGCCATGCACTCCGCGCTGCGCGTCCTGCGCCCGGACGGCACGACGGTCGCCGAGCTCGACGACACCCGCGGCGGCACCGTCGAGCTGGGCCTGGAGGTGCTGGGCTTCGCCCCGGTCGACGGCGACCCCCGCCTGCTCATCGGCCACCAGCGCCGCGGCCGCTGGGAGCCCCTGGTCTGGGACGTGGCGACGGGCTCCGAGACCGACCTTGAGCTGGACCTGCCCGGCGACGTCAGCGCCGAGTGGTACCCGGACGGCTCGGGCCTGCTCATCGTGCACAGCTTCGAGGCCCGCAGCGAGATGTACCGCTACGACCTGGCCGGCGCCGCGCTGGAGCGGATCCCGACCCCGCCCGGCACGGTCTCCGGGGCGACGGCCCGCCCGGACGGCAGCGTGGAGTACCTGTGGTCCTCGGCGGCCCTGCCGCCGGCGGTCCGCTCGACGACCGGCGAAGTGGTCCTGGAACCCCCGGGCCTGAAGTCGCCGGGCTCGGTCCCGGTGCAGGACGTGTGGGTGGAGGGCCCGGGCGGACGCATCCACGCACTGGTCCAGAAGCCCGCGGACGTCACCGGCCCGCTGCCCACGGTCTTCGACATTCACGGCGGCCCGACCTGGCACGACAGCGACGCCTTCGCGGCCGCCCCGGCGGCCTGGGTCGACCACGGCTACGCGGTGGTCCGCGTCAACTACCGCGGCTCCACGGGCTACGGCCGCGCCTGGACGGACGCCCTGAAACACCGGGTGGGCCTGATCGAGCTGGAGGACATCGAGGCCGTGCGCGAGTGGGCGGTGAGCTCCGGCCTCGCCGACCCCGCCCGGCTGGTCCTCACCGGCGGTTCCTGGGGCGGCTACCTCACCCTCCTCGGCCTCGGCGTCCAGCCCGACGCGTGGGCCGTGGGCATCGCCGCCGTCCCGGTCGCCGACTACGTCACGGCCTACCACGACGAGATGGAGGCCCTCAAGGCGATGGACCGCACCCTGCTCGGCGGCACCCCGGAGGAGGTCCCCGAGCGCTTCGAGGTCTCGTCCCCGCTCACGTACGTCGACAAGGTACGGGCCCCGGTCCACATCTCGGCCGGCGTGAACGACCCCCGCTGCCCGATCCGCCAGATCGACAACTACGTCAAGCGCCTGGAGGCGAGAGGAGCGGTGCACGAGGTGTACCGCTACGACGCGGGCCACGGCTCACTGGTGGTCGACGAACGCATCAAGCAGGTCAGGCTGGAACTGGAATTCGCAGAACGTCACCTGACCCCCTGACCCCCTGACCCCTGACCCCCTGACCCCGAGACCCTCCGGCGGGCCGAGCATTCAGCCCCTCCGGCGTATTCAGTCCCTCGGGCGTTTGAGGAGCGGGGGCCCGGGGGCGGAGCCCCCCGAGGCCGGGCCGGGAGGGCCGGGGCGGGGCTGCGGGGCCGGGAGGGCCGGGGCGGGGCTGCGGGGCCGGGAGGGCCGGGGCGGGGCTGCGGGGACGGGAGGGCCGGGGCGGGCCGGGGCGGGCCAGGGCGGCGGGGACGGGACAGGGCGGCGGGGGGCGGGGACGAGAAAGCCCCTCCGCAACCCACCGCCCCGGCGGCGCCAGGAGGACGGCCGAGGGGGCCAGGGGGGCACCCCCCGCCCCCTACCGCCTGCGCCGCAGCAACTCCGCCAACCCCCGGCGGGTAGCCGCCAGCACCACCCGATCCGCTCCCCGCAGGACATACGCGTCCGGCAGATCCCAGACCAGCCCCGGCCCGCCCTGCCGCTCCCGCCCCCTGTCCAGCGCCAGCACCCGCCAGTACCCGGCCCGGAAGGCCTCCGCGACCGTCTTCCCCTCCAACTGCGCGTACCCCGCGACCTCCAGCGCGGCGAACAGCAGCACCCGCCGCTCCACCGGAATCGCCCCCAGGATCTGCCGCCCCATCATCGCCCCGGCGAACGACGGCGCCGACAGGTGCGAGACGCTCCGGCTGCGGGTCAGCGCCTGCGGGTGCGCCGCCCGCAAGGTGCGGTACACGGCGGTCGCGAAGTCGTCGTCGTACAGCCGCAGCACCACCCGCAGATCGGGCCGCAGCGACCGCGCGTACAGAGCCGCCTCCAGGTTCGTCGTGTCGGAGCTGGTCACGGCGAGCAGCGCGTGCGCACGGTGGATCTTCGCGGCCTCCAGCACCCCCTCCTGGGTGACGTCCCCCAGCACCACCGGCGCCCGCAGCCGCCGTGCCACCGCCAGCCCGCGCGCCTCGGGCGCCGCCTCGACGCACACCACCGGGATGTTCAGTTCACGCAGTCGGATCAGCACCCGGGTGCCGATCTTCCCCAGCCCGAGCAGCACGACATGCCCCCCGAGCCCGCGGGGCGGCCGGCGCAGCGCCCCCACCCCGCGGAACGTCCCGAGCCCTTCCAGCACGGCCGCCAGCAGCACGGGCAGGAGCAGCAACCCGACCAGCCCGGACAGGAGTTGCAGTACCTGCCGCTCGGTGCCGGCCCCTATCGCCGGGTCGTTGATGGCGAACAGGTCCAGCAGCGTCAGGTACAGCGCCCCCAGCGGGTGTATGCGCGTCGCCAGCCACAACGCCACCGCCAGCGCGAACACACACCCCACCAGCCCGGCCAGCGACCACCGCAGCCGGCGCGAGAACAGCGAGGCGAACGGCGCCACGACCCCGACGCCCCGCCCGGCCGGCAGCGCCGGCCCGGCCGAATAGGCGACCTGTTCCAGGACGACGGACCCGCGCCTGCCCGACGCGGCCGCCTCCGCCACCGCCGCCGCGTCGGGCAGCAGCAACGGCCCCTGCTCGCCGCTGGTCTCGGATCCGTCCGCGAACGCCGGGTCGCCGCCGTTCGCGGACAGCAGCGCGAGCGTGGGGCGGCCCGGCTCGGCCGGCTCCCCGGCCCCGGACGGCGGCCGCTCGACGGCGCGCAGCAGCAGCCCGTCCATCTGGACGACCTTGCTGGTGCCGACGACGGCGGTCGCGGCGAGCGCGGGCGCGGCCGTGTCGGCGTCGGACAGGACGGTGGTCGACGCCTCCCCGCCGGAGTACCCCGAGGAACCCGAGCGCCCCGAAGCGCCCGAGGAGCCGGGGTCGTCGCCGACCGCCAACGCGGCCGCCTGGTCGAGGAGTTCCTCGATGTGCTGGCCCAACCGCCGGTTGTAGAGCCGCAGGACGAGCCGCAGCCGGGGATTGAGCCGACGGGCGGTGAGGGCCGCGCGGATGTTGGTCTCGTCGTCGTCGTACACGAGGGCCAGCGCGGCGGCGCGCTCGACGCCCGCCTCGGCGAGCACGGCCTCGGTGGCCTCCAGGGCCTCCAACGTCCGCTGGCCGCCCACGGGTTCACCCGGACCCGCGGAGGACGGCGCGCCGTTGCCCGCCGCCCGGTTGACGGCCGCGCTCACCACCCGGTCGAGCAGCGCCGCCGACACCGCCCGGGCCCGCCCGACGACCGGCGGCCGGACCATCCGCTCGGACGGCGGCACGACGAGCGTGACCTTTTCCTCGTACACCCCCCGCAGCTCGGCGGCGAGCCGGTGCGCCAGACCGTCGTCGCCGCACACCACCATGTGCGCGCCGGCGGCGCCCGGCGGCTGACCCTGATTCGGAACGCTTGCCACGAGGGAGAAGACTGCCTCACCGGGACGGGAGGTTCCACGAAGGACGTGAACACCCGGGGCGGAACTCTCGTATGAAAGGGGAGGGAATGCGAGAAACAGACAGCGGGGTGAACAGCGGGGTGAACCCGGAAGCCGGAGGTGCCCGATCCGTGGCCATCGTCAAAGCGGCCCCGCGCGAGGAGAGCCCGCCCCAGGACCGGCCCGCCCGGCTCAGCTCCCCGCTCGTGCTGACCATGCTGCTGCTCCTGATGGTCCTGCTGCAGAGCCCGATCCGCGGCGCGCTGTCCGCTCCGGTGATGCAGAGCTGGATGACGGTCTTCGTGGCGGTGGTGGTCCAGGCACTGCCGTTCCTGGTTCTCGGCGTGCTGCTGTCCGCCGCCATCGCCGTCTACGTGCCGCCCTCCTTCTTCGCCCGCGCGCTCCCCGCGCGCCCCGCGCTCGCGGTGCCGGTCGCCGGACTCGCGGGAGCGGTGCTGCCCGGCTGCGAGTGCGCGTCGGTCCCCGTGGCCGGCGCGCTGGTCCGCCGGGGCGTGACCCCGGCCGCGGCCCTGGCCTTCCTCCTCTCCGCCCCGGCGATCAACCCGATCGTGCTGACGGCGACGGCCGTGGCCTTCCCCCGCGACCCCGAGATGGTGCTGGCCCGGTTCGCCGCCAGTCTGCTCGCCGCGTGCGCGATGGGCTGGCTGTGGCAGCGGCTGGGCCGCACGGACTGGCTGCGGCTGCCGGCGCACGCGCCGCACGAAGGGGAGACGAAGGGAGCCGCGTTCTGGGACTCCGTCCGGCACGACGTGATGCACGCGGGCGGATTCCTGGTGGTGGGCGCGATGGCGGCGGCGACGCTGAAGGCCGTCGCCCCGGCGAGCTGGCTTCGCACGGCCGCGGACAACCCGACGGTGGCCGTCCTGACGCTGGCCCTCCTCGCGGTGATCCTCTCCATCTGTTCGGAGGCGGACGCGTTCGTCGCCGCGTCCCTGACCCAGTTCTCCCTCACGGCCCGGCTCGCCTTCCTGGTGGTCGGCCCGATGATCGACCTCAAGCTGTTCGCGATGCAGGCGGGCACGTTCGGCCGGGGCTTCGCGCTGCGCTTCGCCCCGGCGACCTTCGCGCTGGCCATCGGGTCGGCCCTGCTCACCGGGTGGGTGCTGCTGTGAACCGACAGTCCCAGTCGGCCGTCCTGTTCCTCCTCGGCGCGGCCCTGCTGCACGCCGGGACCACCGACCTGTATCTGCGCTACGTCAAGGCGGGCCTGCGGCCGCTGCTGCTGGCGGCCGGCGCGGTCCTCGTCGTCACGGCCCTGGCGACGGCGTGGTACGAGCGGCGCAGGACGAGCCGACACCGGACGCAACAGGGCGCCGGCGAGGCCGCCTCCGCGCACCCCGAACCCCGAGAGGCCGCCCCCTCACACCCCGAACTCCGAGAGGCCGCCTCCGCGCACCCCGAACTCCGAGAGGCCGCCTCCGCGCACCCCGAACTCCGAGAGGCCGCCTCCGCGCACCCCGAACCCCGAGAGGCCGCCTCCGCGCACCCCGAACCCCGGGTCGCCTGGCTGCTGATCCTGCCTCTCCTGGCGTTGATCCTGGTCGCCCCGCCCGCCCTGGGCTCCTACAGCGCGACCCGCACCGGCACCGCCCTGCAGGAGCCGCTCGCCTATCCGTCCCTCCCCGCCACGGACCCGCTCCCGCTCGGTGTCGTCGACTACGCGGGCCGGGCCGTCTACGACCACGGCCGCAGCCTCGCGGGCCGGAAGGTCCGGCTGACCGGCTTCGTGGCCCTGGACCACGACGGCACCCCCTACCTGGTCCGCATGGCCCTCAACTGCTGTGCCGCGGACGCCCAGCCGGTCAAGATCGGCCTCACCGGTCGCATCCCCCCGGTCCTCCGACCGGACGCCTGGCTGACCGTCACCGGTGTCTACACCCCCCGCACCGCCCGCGACCCGGTCAACAACGGCCCGATCCCCTTCCTGGAGGTCACCGAGGCCAGGCCGGCGCCGACCCCGAGGGACCCCTACGACGAGTCCTGGAACAACTGAGGGTTCCGGGTGGATCACGATCGGTGCCGGAAGGCCATCGCCTGCCGCGATCAGCCTGGTTAAGCCTTTCTCAACCTCTGGTGGCCGGGCGGTGAGCGCCTCATGATGGGGCCATGACGGCGGCCTCGCGTGCCATGACACGACTGGCGATCTGGCCGGACCTCGCGGAGGGCCGGCCCAGTTGCGGCACCGGCCGGGCCCTGCGCTCGGGCCTTGTCGAGATCGTGCACTTCCACTCCGACCGCAGTGTCGACCTGCATCTGACGGCCAAGGCGATCCGCCGGTTCGAGAAGGACCTGAGACACTCCACGGCCATCCGGCTGCTGCCCGGCTCGTCCTGGGTCACCGTCCATCTGGAGTGCGAGACGGACATCGACCTGCTCATGACGTTGGTCAGCGCCGCCCTGCAGGCACACCAGAGGCACCCCGGCGCCGACGACGCACCCCTCCCGCGCTGCAACGACCACCGGGAAGCGACCCTGACCCGCGAAAGCGTCGGCGGCGTCTGACCTCCCCTTGCCTGGCGGCGTCTGACCTCCCTTGCCCGGCGGAGCGTGTACGTGCCTGCCCGGCGGAGCCTGAACGTGCCTTGCCCGGCGGCGTCCGGACGTAGCCGCCCCGGCGGCCCGGTGGGCTCACGACGGCTGCGCGACGCCTGGTGACCTGACGGACCGTCAGGTACCCTCTGCTGCGCCGGAACACGTGCCGACGCAGAAGGGGTGAGTGCCATGGCGGCCGACCTGGACCGTTCGACCCGACCTCCGCACAGCCCGCAGCCGCCCGGAGACCCCCGCTGGGTGGCGATGTTCTACGACCCGTCCTCGACGTCCTGGCGGCTCGCCGCCGAATCCCCCGACCGCACACCCGTGTTGTACGCGATCGGCGAGATGACACAGGTCAAGCGCGCCAGAGGCGACGACGTGACCGTAGCCCTGTGGGGCCCCGGTGCGGGCCGGTGGCAGCGCTTCGACCCGGTCGCGACCGACCCCGACGAAACCCCCGACACGACCGCGACCGTGGACGCGACAGCGACCGCGATTCTCGACGGGACCACGCCCCCCGACGCGGCGGCGACACCCGACGCGGCGGCGACACCCGACTCGTCCGAGACCTGCGACAGGGGGAAGACCCGCCTCGGTGCTCACGAGGCCGTCGAGGTCGTCGAGGCCGTCGAAGCCGTGGGGACCGTCGAGACCGCCGGCGCCCTCGCGTCTCGGCCCGCCGCCGGGCCCGCCGCCCCGCCCCCGGCGGAAGACGCCGCACGGCCGGGCCACGCCAGGCACACGGAACGCCTGGAGGACCGCCGGCTCCAGGTCCTCATGGCGGGCCTGGGCAAGGCGGGCCTGTACGACCTGGCCCCGGACGACGAGACGGCCGTGCGAACCCTGGTCGACCGCGTCGACGAGACCACGCTGCGCCGGGTCGCGCACTGGATGGCCGCGGCGGGAAGGCCGGTTGACTGACCCCTCCGGCGGGCAGGCAGGTCGCATGAAGGTCTCCGTGGACCCCGAGACGTGTTACGGCTCCGGGGAGTGCGCCTACCGCGTGCCCTCCGTCTTCACCGCGGTGGACGGACTCGGTGCCGTCATACCGGGACGCGAGGAGACGGGGGACGACCCCGAGGTCCGTGACATGGCCGAACGCTGCCCGTCACAGGCCATCCGCCTCGACTGGGACAAGCGTTAGCACGTCCTCGGCCTGCGGCCTGAGGTCTGCGGGGCCGCCGGGCAGCGAAAGACCCGGTCGCTGGCGACGGGGGATGCACCAGCGACCGGGCTATGGCCAAGGCTAACAAGGCCGCTGGTCCGACGGGAGTCGACTTCTCACCTGCCCTGCCGTTGTGATCGGGATCACTCGCGGCACGGGTTCGGTGGCCTGTCCGCTCACCACCTGCCCGCTCACGCGCGGCAGAGTGCCGCGGGCACGGGTTCGGTGGCCTGCCCGCTCACCACCTGCCCGCTCACGCGCGGCAGAGTGCCGCATGCGCCGGAGGCGACGACCCGTCCGGCGCCGGCACGGTGTTCCCAGGGGCGGAGCTGGGCGGTCTCAGGGATGCCCGACACGGTACGGCGGGTCGGCCTCATCCGTGTCGGCGGTCGGCTCGGCGACCTGGCACAGGCAGGCGGGCCGGGGCATGCCGCCGTGCAGGCACGCACCACACAGGTGCGCCTCGCCGCAGGCGCGCGTCGCCGCTGATGCGCCTCGCCCAGGACGTACTGCGTTCATGGCCGGACGGCCCAAGAGGCGGGTGTGCTCGCAACCCGCCTGAACGGCCGTGAACGAAGCCGACAGGACTAGCTGGCCCTGCGGCGGGCCGTGCTCACATCCGGGCCGGGCGCGTCCGCGTCCTCGGCTGCGAAGGAGTTCGCGAAAGTCTCGTCGTCCCCGAAGTCCGGGGCCTGGAACGGGTTGGTCGCCGGGGGCGGCGATGCCGCGGCGGGGTGCGAGAGCGCCCCCTCCGGAGCGGAGAACAGCAAGGTCAGGTCTATGAGAGGTCTCCCCTTCGATACAGGCCCGCTAAGGGGCCTGGCGTGCCGTGACCGGGCACAGCGGTACTACAGCTTGCTCATTTTGGCGTACGGACTCAAGATCCGCTCCTGCGCCGACCCGAAATCCACGAGCACCGCGATGCCGTCCTCGATGCCGATCACACGGCCGAGGCCGTACATGTCGTGCGTGACCTGGTCGCCCACCGCGAACTGCTTGGGCGGTGGGGCCACCGGAGCCTTGAAGGGGCTGGTCGGCAAGTAGCGCTTCTGTGCAGCTGGCTTCGTCATTGTCTCCAGTATGGCCTGCGGTGGTCGGTTCGAGGCAGCCGTCAGCGTGCGCTCTTCCCCACGGAGGAGGACGGCGATCATCACCGCACTGCGGACAAGCCGCGCCCGCGCGCCACTGACCTGGGGTTTCGACGCCACAGGAGCGCCGAATGCCCCGACTGTTTGACGCCTTGTTTACTTCTACTGATTTTCTGCATCCGGCACACTTGTGGCACGAGCTCCGGCCATCCGGCCCGCACGGACCGGATTTACCTTCCCGAGGGAGCCGGTCCCTCGCGCGGTGCGGCCCTCTCCTGACAGGCTCGGACGCGTGACGTACGTAGTGACCGTGGACACCTGCATCCCGGAGGCCACTCCGGAGATGGATCCGCTTCAGCGTGCCGGCGCGGTGGCGCTGATCGAGGACGGCTTCGACTCCGTCCGGGCCGTCGAGGGGCCCGACGGCGTGAAGGTCGACCTCCTCGACACCATCGTCTCCGTCCACCCCGGCGGAGCCCATCTGAAGGTCGTCGTGGACGCTCCGGCGCTGGAGTTCGCGGAGGACTCGGTGCAGGTGCTCGTGGACGAGCTCCTGGAACGCACCGAGCTGCTGGCCGACTGGACGATCGAGCGGTGCGAGGTCGAGCTGCACCAGGACCGGGCCAGAGCCAGCCTCGACGCGGCCGAAGGACCGGACGCCCCGCCCGACGACCCGGCCGCCCGCAAGGCCCGCCACACCGCGGCCCCACCCCCCGAGGACGCCGGAGACGGCCCGGACTCCCGCCAGGAAGCCGACGAGAAGACGACGGCCGTGCGAGCCCGCCTCCTCGCCCTGGCCGACGAACTGCGCTCCTTCCCCCTGACGGTCTTCGGCGCGGGCGCCGGGGCCGGCACGGGCGCCGATGCCGATGCGGACGCGGATGTCGCCGGACAGGGGGAACTCCGCCCCGGAGAGGAGAGCGCGCGACTCGCCGCCGGCGCCCTGGTCCACGCTGCCGACGCCCTGGTGGACGAGTTGTTCGAGGACGTCCAGGTCCTGGCCCAGGAGGACGCCACCGTCGCGGAGTGCGAAGGCCCGCTGTGGCACCTGGAACGACTTCCCGACCGTTACGCCCTCCAGTACGACGCCCGCTTCGCCCGCCGCTTCCTGGTGACGGTGATCGCCCTGACCACCCGCTTCACCGACGGAAGCTTTCGACGACTGAACTCTGTCGCCGAGGAGCTCGCCCTGAGGTTCCTGCTCAACCAGGCGACCACGACCCTGGAACTGCACGGTTTCCTCGACGACGAGGTGTCCGTGGCACTCGACGCGTTCACGGACGACGTGTACGAGGGCGTGGACCACGAGTGGCTCTACGACGCCTCGACCGACGACGTAGACGAAGCCCCCGCCGGGACCGGACGGGCGACCGCCCCGACGGCCTTCGGATCGTGGTTCACCCCGTTCGACGACGGAGATACGTTCCTCCCCCGACACCCGACGCCGGACGAACCGAACGAAGCCCGCTGACACCGTCCGTGAAGGGCCCCGCCCCCGCCTTCCGATAGGTCGCCGCCCGGTCGACATGGGATCGGGACCGGTCGCCGCTTGGTCGCCGCCCGGTCGTCGATCGGTCGACATCGGATCCGGGACCGGTCGCGCGCCGTCGCGATACTCAGCCGCGGCGTCGGGCCGTCGTGCCGCGGACGACGAGACGGGGAGGGACGACGTCCTCCACCTCGGCCGGGGCGGTTCCGCCCTCCACGCGGGCGACGGCCCGGCCGACGGCCAGGCGGCTGAGGCGGGGAACGTCCTGCCCGACGGTGGTGAGGGCGATGTGGGCCAGTCGGGCCAGTCGGCTGTCGTCGAAGCCGACGACCGACACGTCTCCGGGAACGGTGACGCCCGCGCGCAGAAAGGTGTCGAGGAGGCCGGTCGCACAGCGGTCGTTGAAGGCGAGCACGGCGGTGGGGCGCGAGCCGGTGGCCGTCAGGGCGCGTGCGGCCGCGGCGCCCTCCTCCTCGGTGGGTCCCCCGGGAAGGACGCGGACGTGTGCGCCCAGACCGTGCCGGTTCATGGCGGCGCGGTAGCCACGCCGCCGGTCGGCGGCGCCGGGCGCGCGGCCGCCGTCGATGTGGACGACGTCGCGGTGGCCGAGGCCGACGAGGTGGTCCACCGCCTGCCGGGCCCCCTCGTCGTCGGCCGTCCGCACGACTTCGGGACCGGCGGCCGACGACCGCAGCCGCCGGGCCACGGAGACGACCGGCAACTGGCGGGCGAGTTCCGCCAGCCGGGCGGCGGGGGCCTGCGGGCCGAGCAGGATCAGCGCCTCGCAGCGGTCGGCGAGCAGCGTCTCGACGGCGCGCCGCTCGGTGCGCCGGGCGGCCACCGCGCTCAGCGCGATCTGGTAGTCGGCCGCGTCGGCCGCCGCGTAGACGCCCTCCACCAGGTCGGCGTGGAACGGATGCCGAAGGTCGAACTGCACCCCGAGCAGCCGGGAACGCCGACTGCGCAGCAGTCGGGCCCGGGCGTCGGGTCGGTACCCGATCTCTCGCGCGGCCTGGAGCACGCGCTCGCGGGTGGCGGCGCCGGCGCCCTTGGCTTCGCGCATCACGATGGACGCCAGGGCTGTGGACACACCGGCCCGCGCGGCGACGTCCGCGAGCGTGGGCCGCTTGCCGTCCGGGACGGGAGGAGTGAGTGACACCAGCCGTCCCTCCCGAAGCGCGCAGGACCGTCCCGCCGGCCCGACTATAGAACGTTCCAGCAGGCCCTTGACAGTCCGGACGGCGACTGGCGTACTGCTGACCACAAGCACACGTAGGACGACGACTGGAACGTTCTAGAGACTAGAACGTTCTAGTCCCACGTTCTATCCCACGTTCTCGTCCCACCGGCGGCTGCAAGGGCAGGGCACTGGCATGTACGAACTGGCGGTCTGCGCCGAGATGGTGTTCCTGGACCTGCCGATGGAGGAGCGGGCACGGCGCGTCCATGACGCCGGGTTCCAGGTGGAGATCTGGGACTGGACCCGGCACGACCTGGGCGCTCTCGCCCGCACTCCCGCGGAGTTCTCGTCCATGACCGGGTACGTCCGGGGGAGTCTGACCGACGAGGAGGGTGCGGCCGAGCTCCTGCGCACGGCGGAGGACTCGGTCCGGGCGGCGCAGCGACTGGGCTGCCCCCGGCTGAATCTGCACGGCACGGGACTGGACGGCCGGGGCCTGCCCGTGTCGCCGGTGACGGGGGAGGTCACCGGCGCGATGTGGATGGCCGCCCACCGCACGCTCACCCGGGTCGCGGAACTGGGCGAGAGCGCCGGCGTGGTCTTCACGCTGGAGAACCTCAACACGGCCGTCGACCACCCCGGGGTGCCGTTCGCGACGGCGGCCGACACCATGGCCCTCGTCCGGGCGGTCGGCCGGCCGGGACTTCGGATGAACCTGGACCTGTACCACGCCCAGACAGGCGAGGGGAACCTGACCGAACTGGTCCGCCGGGCGCACGCGCTGGACCTGATCGGCGAGATCCAGGTGGCCGACGTCCCCGGCCGCCGCGAGCCGGGGACGGGCGAGATCAACTACCGTGCCATAGCGCACACGCTGCAGGAGCTGGGCTACGAGGGCACGGTCGCGATGGAGGCGTGGGCCTCAGACGCCCCCGAACCGGCTATGAACCGCTTCCGCGAGGCCTTCACCCCCGCGACCCCACAGCCCGCTCCCCCAGGTCACGACCACCGACCATGAGGGGGGTGCGGCTAAGGTCGTCGGCATCGGCCGGTGATCACAGCCATGACGGGGGCGGGCACGGATGAAGTCCTGGCAGGAGTGGGGAGCCGAGCTCGCCGACCGGTTGGCCGACGCGTCCCCGGACGAGCGCATCGTGTTCGCCGTCGGGGTGGCGGAGCGTCTGATGCGGGCCGAGGAGGCCCTGCCGGAAGGCGACCGGGCGGAGTACGCCCTCGAACTGCGGCCGATGCTCAACGCGCTGTGGGAGGCCGCGTTGGGAAATCAGACCGCTTTCGGGGAGATCAAGCACGGGATGGGCGAGCACCTCCTGAGCGAGTACTGCCACAACGACGGCCAGGACGGCCCCGGTGACGCCGACGAGCCGGCGGCGGCCGCAGTGCTCTGCGCCGCGGCGGCCTACCTGTTCGGCTCAGGCGATCTGGCCTCGGTGGTGAGCAGCCGCGCCGTGGAGGCGGCGGACCAGCGCTCGAACCGGGAGGACGGCCACGCCGACGACCCTGACGGCGCCCTCACCGCCGAGCTGCGCCGTCAGCTCCAGGACCTGGCCCTCATCAGCCGGTACAGCGCGTCCCTGCGTCACGCGAGCCTGGGACTCGACATCGAGACCTCCACCCGACTGCACCGAGTCCTGCGCATCCCGTTGTCGTCGACCGAGTCCGAGGGCCCCCACCAGGCCTGAACGCCAAGAAGTGCGCAGACGCCGAATGCGCCGACCAGGCGTCGGCGGCCGGCCGTTCGAGCGGCGAGGCGAAGCCCCACGCAAGACGGACAGAAGGCCCGGGGCCACCCAAGACCCACCGAAGACCCACCGAAGACTCACCGAAGACGTAGCGAAGACGTAGTGAAGACCCACCCAAGATCCCCCGGGATCCGCCGATGAGTTCCGCCGACCGGGCCGGTCTACCAAGACGTACGCCATCGAGCCACTGACCGGAGACCCGCCATGACCACTTCCGCACACCCCGGCCGCATGCTGTTCCTGAACATCCCCGTAGCGGACCTCGAGCGCAGCAAGGCGTTCTTCGCGAAGCTCGGATTCAGCTTCAACCCGAAGTTCACCGACGAGACCGCAGCCTGCATGCTGGTCGGCGAGCAGGCGTTCGTCATGCTGCTCAGCCGCGAGAAGTTCGCGGAGTTCGCGAAGCTGCCGATGGCCGATCCCACCACGCACACGCTGGCGCTCTACTGCTTCAGTGTGTCGTCCCGCGACGAGGTCGACTCGGTCAGCGCCGCCGCGCTCGCGGCGGGCGGCTCCGAGGTGGACGGCGCCGAGGACTACGGCTTCATGTACTCACGCAGCTTCTACGACCTCGACGGCCACGGCTGGCAGGTCATGTGGATGGACCCGGCAGCGGCTGAACAGGGCCCCGAGGCGTTCGCGGCCTCCACACAGGACGCCGACACCCCGGCCTGACCGCCGGGCCGCGCGCACCACCGCTGAGCCGCGCGCATACGACCGCTGAGCCGCGCGCATACCGGGCCGCGCCGGCTCGTCCCGCCGGCACGCTCCGCATCCTCGGTGGGGTACACGTCGGCGTTGGGTCATGACGACAGCGCCGCGGCCACCCGGCGCGGGTCGCCCCGAGGGTGATCGGGTCAAGGCATGTGTCGGGTGTGGGCGCAGTCGGTGTGGCGGGTGAGGCGCGGGGGCCACCTGAAGATCGCGAGGACCCGGGCGCCCTGTGCCGGTCGAGTTCCGGCGTCTTCGCTGAGCGAGGCGGTCGAGGTGTCGGTGGCATGTTCCGGTCGTCGTCCACGGCTGCTTCGGCCCGCCCGTCCGGGGAAGCGGAGGGGCGGGCCGAGGAGAACCTGTCGGGTGTCGAGCGGACCGCGGGCGACGAGAGCCTGCTGCCAGGTGGTGAGCGCGGCCTGGGTCGTCGTGGGGTCGAGGGGGACCACTGCTGGCTTTCCACCATGTCCCGGTAGTGCCATGAACGAGCGGCGGAAGCACCGCTTTAGGAGTTCGATCAGACCCCGCTCCGGCTGCTGCCGTCGACTGGTGCGACGGTCGGACGGAGACGCTGGTGTACGCCCCCGTCCGGCGTCGTTGATGTCAGCCGTGGATGTCAGCCGTGGATGTCAGAAGCCTTCTGATCCGTAGCTCTACGTGGCTCGGCCGGCCGGGGGGGCGGGGCGCGGTGAGTGTCGCGGGAGTCGCTTTCCGGGCGTTGGTGGATGTTGTACCCCGCTGGGCCCTCGTCGCGAACCGGATGCCCAGACGCCCACGTCACATCAGGCGTACGGAAGTACTTTCGTCCTACAAAAGTAGATGTCATGATGAGGACAACTGAGGAAGCACTATGGAGGGACGGGAGAACCCATGCCTAGCAGCGAGCACTTCAGCTCGGCCACGGCCAGGAGCGACCTGCAGGCCGCGCAACGGGCCCAACTGACCGCGAACACATCGCCCCCCTACCCAACGTGGTGGGCCCCTGTGGCAGGCGTTACTCACGGATTCGGAATGGCCCTGGCCGCCGGGCCGCTTCTCTACGAGGCGGATGGTGCGGCTTGGAAGCTTGCGTTACTGCTCGCTACGATCGTGACGCTGTCCGTCTTCCCGGCCATGTGCGCGGTGCGGGTGACCCGCATGCGGGTCCGTGCCTGGCCACCACGTGGAACCATGAGACAACGCGCGCTCGTCGAAGGCCTCCCGGTGGTCGCCTATGGGTTGGCCGCCCTTGCTTTCCTTGCGTTCGGCTGGAGCGTGGGGGCGATCGCTCTAGGAATTCTCGGAGGAGGCTCCCTGTGGTGGCGAGAAACCCAGAAGAACTCCCTCCGCTCCAAGTCGGTCGCGATGCTGAAGGCGTCGGGGCACACGGAATGAACCATGCCGTGTCACCGGCGCTGGACCAGGCCATTCACCATCCGACACGGCTGACCATGATGGCATTCCTCGCTGGTTGCGCCGAAGCCGAATTCGCCGCAGTCCGTGAGTACTGTCATGTCTCCGACGCGAGTGTCAGCCGCATCGCGACCGCCCTGGAGGAGGTCGGGTACGTCCAGGTCCGTAAAGGAGCGGTCGGGCGCCGCCCACGCACTTGGTTGTCGCTGACATCGGCGGGCCGTACGGCTCTCAAGCGTCACCTTGCTGCGCTGCAAGCCATCGTCGACGCGGCGCAAGCAGCAGGCGCGGAAGCAAGCGATCACGATAGTTGAGGCGCGACTCAGTGCAGTTTCGGCGACAGCCTTAGGAGGAGCGCGGCAGCGGCCGGCTCTTCAAGGTCGGCGGAGCTGCCTTGGGCTGAAGTCACGTTGACGTGAGTGATTATGACCCGTAGATGTCAAAGGCCCCGGACCATGATCGGTCCGGGTCCTTTGTGTTGGTGCCCCCCGGCAGGATTCGAACCTGCGACACCCGCTTTAGGAGAGCGGCTGGGTTGTCTTCCTCCTGAGCTGCGGTTTCACCGATCCAGGAAGCGGGCGAGCACTCGCCCATGAGGCACCGGTGTTGACCGTGGCTGACCCCTGCATCTGGCACGGTTGTGGCACGCGACCTCTTCGCGGCGAGATGCACCACTGAGCGGCTGCGATGGTCCGTGGAGCCTTGCCGTGAGTGCTGCGTCAGGAGCTCAGATGCTGGGCTGTCCTTCTGACGCGGTGGTGTTCACCGACGCAGTGCCTGCTTGGGACCGTTCCAGGCGTCGCTGACGGGCACGGGCCACGCGAGCCGGGGACTGAAACAGGTCGTTCAGCACCTCATCCCTGAGTGTCAAGATCTCTTCGGCCGCCTCGTGATCAACGGGGGTGAGACCGCCATGGGCTACCTCATTGCCGCCGAAGCGCACCTCGTGTGCTGCTTCCTTGATGTGCCCACGTAGCAGACCCAGTTGGTGGAGCTCATCGATCTTCGCGATCAGGCTCCCTCTGGTGACACCCTTTTCCTTCGCGGACGCTTCGACCACTGCACGGGCAAGTGAAACGGCAGCTCGGTCAGCCTTGATACTCAGACAGTCGTGCGCCTCAACCGCGAGCGACGCGGGGACACCAAGACCCGGAAGTCCCGGCGCACGCTCGCTCTGCCGGCGCGCTGCGTCGCTGCTCTGTGGCAGCAATTCGAGATCAGGGCTGGGATCGGCTCGCCGCCGACGAGAAGTGGGAGGAACACGGGCTCGTCTTCTCCTCGGCCGTGGGCAAGCCGCTCGACGCCGTCAACGTCCGCCGCGCCTTCCGCCAGGCGCTCAAGGACGTCGACGGGATCGACGCTGACGAGTGGACTCCGCGGGAGCTCCGGCACAGCTTCGTGTCACTGCTGTCCGACCGTGGCGTGCCGCTGGAAGTGATTTCGCGGCTCGTCGGGCACTCTGGGACGGCTGTGACGGAGGAGGTCTACCGGAAGCAGATCCGGCCCGTCATCCAGACCGAGGCTGTCGCCTTGGACGGTATCTTCGGCACCGATCCGCGGCGGCCGTAGCTGTCGTAGTCACGCAGTCGAGCACTCAGGAATCGAGAGTCACGCACTTAGACACGCAGCAACGCCAGAGGGCCCTTACCGATTCGGTAAGGGCCCTCTGAACTGCAATTTAGCTGTCGGGGTGGCGGGATTTGAACCCACGACCTCTTCGTCCCGAACGAAGCGCGCTGCCAAGCTGCGCTACACCCCGATGTCGCTGCTTGTCCTGCTTGTCGCGGCGACGTCGTTTACTTTAGCCCACTGGTGGCTGGAGACGAAATCCGGTTTTGGGGCGGTGAGTGATCGGGTTCGGGCGGACGTGGTCGAGGGCTACGACGGCGACCGCGAGGGCGTAGAAGCTGAGGCCGAGCAGGAGGGCGTTGGCCAAGGTGTGCTTGTAGCCGTGGGCCTCGGCGTCGAGGAACGGGTAGAGATAGCGGCCCGGTGTGCCGGCGGCGATCACCTGGGCGCGAGCCAGGCAGAACGCCAGGTAGACGAAGGGATAGAGCATCCATGTGGCGGCCCGGCGCAGGCGCATGCGGCCCGGGGCCGTCAGCAGCAGCCAGTCCAGGACGGCGGCCACCGGCGTCACGGTATGGAGCAGGTGGCCGACGACCGCGTGCCAGCCGGTCGGGGCGGTGTTCGTGCTGGTCACCGAGAAGGGCACGGATGCGTCGGCCAGGAGCAGGTGGTACACCAGGCCGGTGATCATCACGTAGAGCAGCGCGGCCCCCGTCAGAGCCGCGGGGAGCGGGCGGCGGGCGCTCCAGGCGCGGCGAGCGGACAGCAGCGTGACCAGGGCGAGCAGGATGTTGCTCTGGATCGCGAAGTGGCTCAGCGTCCGCAGCGGGCTGCCGAGAAGGAAGGCGAGGGTCACGCCCGCCGCCGCCGTGCCGGCCAGCAGCAGGCGGAGAACGGCGGCCAGGGGGCGGCGTACCGGGGCCACCACCGCTGAGGCGGGGACGGAGGAGAGCAGGAGCGCGTGGGTCCGCGGAATCGCAGGCAGATCCGGGATGTCCCTGGGTATCGGCGCGGTCATGCCCTCACGCTAGGCAGGCGGGAGGAAAGGGGCGATACGGGTGGGCTGTTCGGGGGATGCCCCGGACCCGGACCCGAGATCCGGACAGGGACCTCGAGACCTCGCCCTGGACCTCGACCTCGACCTGGACCCGGATCCGGACGCGGCCCGGCCCTCGACCTAGAGCTGGACCAGGACCTCGACCTGATCCTCGACCTCAACCTGAAGCGGGACCGGGACCGGGGCTTCCTTGTCCTACTCCTTCTCCACCAACGTCAGCAACGTCACCTCCGGCGGGCAGGCGAACCTCACCGGGGTGTAGCGGCTCGTGCCGCAGCCCGCCGAGACGTGCAGGTAGGACGTGCGTCCCTCCGCCGTGTGCGTCGACAGGCCCTTCACGCGATCCGTGTCCAGGTCGCAGTTGGTGACCAGCGCCCCGTAGAAGGGGATGCACACCTGACCGCCGTGGGTGTGGCCCGCCAGGATCAGGGGGTAGCCGTCGGCCGTGAAGGGGTCGAGGGCCCGCAGGTAGGGGGCGTGCACCACGCCCATCGAGAAGTCGGACGACGCCGACGGGCCGCCGGCCACCCGGGCATAGCGGTCGCGCTTGATGTGCGGGTCGTCCAGGCCCGTCAGCTCCACCGACGCGCCCTCGATCTTCAGCACGCCCCGGGTGTTCGTCAGGTTCAGCCAGCCCGCCGCGTCGAAACCGTCGCGCAGGTCCTCCCACGGGTTGTGGATGACGTTCGTCGCGGGCGGGTTGCCGTTCAGGCCGTGGCGGCCCTGGGTCTTCTCGAAGAGGTAGCGGGCGGGGTTGCGCATCCTGGGGCCGTAGTAGTCGTTCGAGCCGAAGACGTACGCGCCCGGGAACTCCATCAGGGGCCCCAGTGCGTCCAGGGTCTCAGGGACGCCCTCGGGGTCGGACAGGTTGTCGCCGGTGTTGATCACGAAGTCGGGGCGCAGTCCGGCCAGCGAGCGCAGCCAGCGCTGCTTCTTGCGCTGACCGCCGACCATGTGGATGTCGGAGACCTGCAGCACACGCAGAGGACGCATCCCGGCAGGCAGGACGGGGACGGTGACCCGTCGGAGGCGGAAGGAGCGGGCCTCGAAACCCGCCGCGTACGCCAGACCGGCGGCGCCGGCCGCAGCAATGGACAGAGGTACTCCGTATCGCGCGCGCATACGCCCATCGTGTCAGACGCGGCCAACGTCCTTTGCCCCGCCGCCCCTTAAATCGGCGGGCGTGCGGCCGCCCGCACCTGCGACAATCAGACCCATGACCACGCTCAAGTCGAAGTTGCACGAAGACCTCAACGCCGCGATCAAGGAGCGCGACGAGCTCCGCTCCTCGACGCTCCGGCTGACCCTCGCCGCGATCACCAAGGAAGAGGTCGCGGGCAAGGAGAAGCGCGAGCTCTCCGACGACGAGGTCCTCAAGGTGATCACCAAGGAGGCGAAGAAGCGTCGTGAGGCCGCGGACGCCTTCGCGCAGGGTGGTCGCGCCGAGTCGGCCGAGCGGGAGAAGGCGGAGGGCGAGCTGCTCGCCACGTACCTGCCCAAGCAGCTCAGCGACGAGGAGCTGGACGGCATCGTCGCCCAGGCCGTCTCGGAGGCGAAGGCGGGCGGCGCCGAGGGGCCGCGGGCCATGGGCGCCGTCATGAAGATCGTGAACCCGAAGGTGGCCGGTCTGGCGGAGGGCGGCCGGGTCGCCGCCGTCGTCAGGAAGCACCTCGCGGGCTGATCCCGCTCCGCCGGGAGCAGCCGTCTGTTCCCTCGGGCCTCGCCTCGCCCGCCCCACGGCGTGGCATCGCGTCCCGCACATCGAACGGTACGACGAACGGTCCCTGACATCCCTTTCGAGAGGGGAGTCAGGGACCGTTCGGTTTGCTCACGTATCGGCGTCGGCGCCGGCCTCAGTGACGTCGGCCGCCGTTGGCGTTTCCGTTGGTCTGGCCCTGGAAGAAGGCGCCCGCGTCGGAACCGGCGGTCGAGTTGCCGCCGTTGCCGTTTCCGCCGTTGGTGAGCAGGCCGCTCAGAAAGCCGCCGTCGTCTCCGTTGCCGCCGTCGTCCCGGTTGTTGCCGCCGTTCGCGTTCCCGTCGCCGTTGCCCTTGTCGCGGTCCTTGCCGGGCGGGTTCGGGATGCTGACGAGGTTGAAGTCGCCGGATTCCTTGCCCTCCAGGGCGCCGGTCATGGCGTCGCGCCAGATCGGGCCGGGGGTGTCGCCGCCGTAGACCTGGTCGTGGAAGTGGCCGCCGATCCAGATGTTGGTCATCTCGACCTTCTGGGTGGCGCTGCCGACCCAGACGGCGCCGGAGAGCTTCGGGGTGTAGCCGACGAACCAGGCGTTCTTGCGGGAGTCGGTCGTACCCGTCTTGCCGGCGTTGTCGCGGCCGGACAGGCCGGCCTGGCGGCCTGTGCCGGAGTCGACCACACCGCTGAGCAGGGTGTTGACGGTGTCCGCGGTCTTCTCGGACATGGCCCGGGAGCAGGTGGACTTCGGGACCTCCAGCGACTTCGTCCGGTCGCCGACCTTCTGGGTGATCGACTCGATGGCGATCGGGGTGCAGTACATGCCGCGAGAGGCGAAGGCGGCGTAGGCGGTGGCCATCGTCAGCGGGGAGATGCCCTTGGAGCCGAGGGCGATGGCGGGGACCTCGGGCAGCTTGTCGCCGTTGCCCTGCACGACGTGCAGCGCGTCGGTCATCTTCACCACGGGGCACAGACCGATGTCGGAGATCATCTGCACGAAGTAGGTGTTGACCGAGAGCTCCATGGCCTTCCGCAGCTGGAAGGGGCCCTTCTCGGACTCGCTCTCGTTCTCCAGCTTCTCACCCCGCGTGTTGACCCACGGCTTGCCGCCACAGGTCTGCACCGGGCTCGGGTACGGCATCTGGTATGGCGACGAGTACTCCTGGTTCGGCGGGCGGCCCTCCTCCAGCGCGGCCGCGGCCACGAAGGGCTTGAAGGTCGATCCGGTCGGGAACCCGAAGTTCGAGCCGCCCATGGAGGAGCCGACCGAGTAGTTGTACTCGGTCTCGTTCTTGCCGTAGCCGTAGGGCTTCGACTGGCCCATTCCGAGGATCTTGCCGGTGCCGGGCTCGACGAGCGTGGCGGCCGCGGCGACCTTGTCCGACTTGTAGACGTGGTCCTTGAGCGAGCTCTGGACCGACTTCTGGGCCTGCGGTTCGAGCGTGGTGCGGATGGTCAGGCCGCCCTGGTTCCAGAGCTTCACCCGCTGTTCCTTGGTCTTGCCGAAGACCGGGTCGCTGAGGAAGACGCGCTCCACGTACTTGCAGAAGAAGCTCGCGCCCTGGACGGCGGTGATGCAGCCGTTCTTCGGCTTCTTGACCTGCAGCTCCAGCGGAGCCTTCTGCGCCGCGGCCGCCTCGCCCTCGGAGATGTCGCCGACCTCGGCCATGCGCGCCAGCACGGTGTTACGGCGCTTGGTGGCCTCGGCCTCGTCGTTGACGGGGTCGTAGCGGCTGGGCGACTGGACGATGCCGGCCAGCAGGGCCGCCTGGGGCAGGGTGAGGTTCTTGGCGTGCGTGGAGAAGTAGCGCTGCGAGGCCGCCTCGACGCCGTAGGCCTGCTCGCCGAAGAACGTGATGTTCAGGTAGTTCTCGAGGATCTTCTTCTTGCTGAGCTCTTCCTCGAGCTGGATCGCGTACTTCAGTTCCTTGATCTTGCGGCCGATGGTCTGCTGCGTGGCCTGGGCGACCTTCGTCGGGTCGTCACCGGCCTCTTCGACGGCGACGTTCTTCACCAGCTGCTGGGTGAGCGTGGACGCGCCCTGGGCGACCCCGCTGCTCTGTACGTTCTTGTTGAGCGCGCGCAGGACGCCCTTGAGGTCCACCGCGCCGTGTTCGTAGAAGCGCGAGTCCTCGATCGCGACGATCGCCTTCTGCATGTAGGGCGAAATGTTCTTGAGGTCGACCACCGTGCGGTCACGGGAGTAGACCGTGGCGATCTGTCCGCCCTCGGAGTCGAGGATCGTGGTGCGCTGGCTCAGCGGCGGCGTCTTGAGGTTGACCGGGAGTTCGTCGAACGACTCCACCGATCCCTTGGCGGCCAGGCCCAGCGCGCCGAACGCGGGCAGGGCGATACCGGCCAGCACCGCTCCCGCGAGCACACTGACACCGAGGAACTTGGCGGCCTGCTGCGTTGGCGACAGACCACCGCCCGAGCGCTTCTTTGGCATGAGGGCAGCCTACGTTCTGATTCGCCGGACACGCGTCAATGCCTTGGCCTAAGCTGCTCTCAACTGTCACAGCAGCAGGACTACGTATCAATACGTCCGGTGACCCCGAATCGTTCCGGATGTTCCCGACTTTTTTGGTGGGGGCGTGTCCGAATCCGCCTTGTGTGTCGCACGGTGCCCGTTGTGACTCAGCTGAACCGTCCCCGTTCGCCGGGAAAGTCGCATATGTCGCGGGCTCACTCCCCCGGGTGATCTGCCGCTTACCCATAGTCCGTTCGGGCCATTCAAGATTGGGCCCGAAGGGGGTGTTGCGCTGTGCCCACCTTCCGTAACGTCCTCAACTGGCGGCGGTGAATATGCCGCTGCCGCCGTGGGGGAGCCTCGATTCGGGAGAGGACGGCGCCAGTATGGGCTGGGTAACCGACTGGAGTGCGCAGGCTGCCTGCCGCACTACCGATCCGGATGAACTGTTCGTTCAGGGAGCAGCGCAGAACAGGGCCAAGGCGGTGTGCACCGGATGCCCGGTACGCACCGAATGCCTGGCGGACGCGCTCGACAACCGCGTCGAGTTCGGCGTGTGGGGAGGCATGACGGAGCGGGAGCGCCGGGCACTGCTGCGCAGGCGTCCGACGGTGACCTCCTGGCGCCGGCTCCTGGAGACGGCGCGTTCGGAGTACGAGCGTGGCGCGGGCATCCTGCCGCTCGACGACGACCAGATGTACGAGAACTACGCGGCGGTGGGCTGAGGGCGACCCTCGGCTCAGGCGTCGGCAGCCTCGGGCAGCTCCGGCCGTTCGGTCGCGAGCCGGTCCCCGATGTCCCGCAGACCCGTGAGGTCGTGCACGTCTCCGGGCAGTGCGGCCACCTCGGTCACCGCCACCTCGGGGTGGAGCGCGGTGAAGCGGTCGCGCGTGCGCTGCTCGCGGAAGAGCAGGTGCATGCGCTCCGCATGCAGCCTCAACAGGCTCGCGGTGAGGTCGTCCACAGCCCGGTCCGCGAGGTCGTCCACAGCCCGGTCCGCCTCGGTCGTCGCCGGACGATCCGGTCGATCGGCGTCCGTCGCGGCCGGACCGTCGGCGTCCGTCGCCATCATGCGGTCCGGGTCGGTTCCCGTGGTCTCGGTTGTGTCGACGCCGCCGTCCGCGGTTCGGCCGGTGTCGGTGGCCCGGGCCGCGTCGGTCGCGTGGTCCGCGGCGGCGGTGTGGTCTGCGTCGGTCGCGTGGTCTGGGGCGGTGGTGTGGTCTGCGTCGGTGGTCCGGTCCGCGTCGGTGGGGGCTCCGTGCTCCGGGCCGGGCTCGGATGATTCTGAACTGCCGTGTGTGTCGGGAGAGTTACGAAGTCGAGCCTTCCCGTCGTCCTGATCCACAATGCCGGACTCTTCAAGATTTTCCGCGGCTGCGAGCGCCCGCTCGGCGGACAGCTGGGCGGCGCCGCTGCCGTGGACGCGGTTGAGCACCAGACCCGCCAGGGGCATGTCCTCGGCGGCCAGCCGCTGCACGAAGTACGCGGCCTCCCGCAGCGCGTCCCGCTCGGGAGCCGCCACCACCAGAAACGCCGTGCCGGGCGCCTGGAGCAGCTTGTACGTGGCGTCCGCGCGGGTGCGGAAGCCCCCGAACATCGAGTCCATCGCCGCCACGAACGTCTGGACGTCCTTCAGCAGCTGCCCGCCGAGCAGCTTGCCCAGCACGCCGGTCATCATCGACATCCCGACGTTCAGGAACTTCATCCCCGCGCGACCGCCGACCTTCGCCGGAGCGAGCAGGACGCGGATCAGCTTGCCGTCCAGGAACGACCCGAGCCGCTTGGGCGCGTCCAGGAAGTCCAGCGCCGAGCGGGACGGCGGGGTGTCGACGACGATCAGGTCCCACTCGTCCCGCGCGCGGAGCTGACCCAGTTTCTCCATCGCCATGTACTCCTGCGTGCCCGCGAAGCCCGCAGAGAGGGACTGGTAGAACGGGTTGCCCAGGATCGCCGCCGCCCGCTCCGGGTCCGCGTGCGCCTCGACGATCTCGTCGAAGGTGCGCTTCATGTCGAGCATCATCGCGTGCAGTTCGCCGTCCCCCTCGACGCCCTTCACGCGGCGCGGGGTGTTGTCCAGCGAGTCGATGCCCATGGACTGCGCGAGCCGGCGCGCCGGGTCGATGGTGAGGACGACCACCTTGCGGCCGCGCTCGGCCGCCCTCAGCCCCAGCGCCGCCGCCGTCGTCGTCTTGCCGACGCCGCCCGAGCCGCAGCAGACCACGATGCGGGTCGCGGGGTCGTCGAGCAGCGGATCGAGCTCCAGCACGGGCGCGGGGGAGAGACGGCGCCGGGGGCTTCCCTCGTCGTGGGTCTGGTCCGCGCTCATGCGATCCCCTGCTTCCGCAGTTCGGTGGCGAGATGGTAGAGGCCCGCGAGGTCCATGCCTTCGGCGAGCAACGGCAGTTCGTGCAACGGCAGGCCCAGCTCGCCCAGGACCGCCCGCTGCTCGCGCTCCAGCGCGTACCGCTCCGCGTACTCCTCGGCCTGCTGCAGGAGCGGATCCACCAGCCGCTCGGCGCGCCCGCCCCGTCGCGCCCCGCCGAGGCCGGCCGCGGACAACGACCGGGCGACAGAAGAACGCGTCACGGTCCGCACGAGTTCCAGCTCGTCCTCGTCCAGCACGTCGGGGCGCACCATGTTGACGACGACCCGCCCCACCGGCAGTTTCGCCGCCCGCAGCTCGGCGATGCCGTCGGCGGTCTCCTGGACCGGCATTTCCTCAAGGAGCGTCACCAGGTGCACGGCCGTCTCCGGCGACTTCAGCACCCGCATCACGGCCTGCGCCTGATTGTGTATCGGGCCGATCCTGGCCAGCCCGGCCACCTCGTCGTTGACGTTCAGGAAGCGGGTGATGCGACCCGTGGGCGGAGCGTCCATGACGACGTAGTCGTACACGAACCGACCGCTCTTGTCCTTGCGACGTACCGCCTCGCACGCCTTGCCGGTGAGGAGCACGTCCCTCACGCCGGGGGCGATGGTGGTGGCGAAGTCGATGGCGCCGAGCTTCTTCAGGGCCCGTCCGGCGCTCCCCAGTTTGTAGAACATCTGGAGGTAGTCCAGAAGGGCCAGTTCGGGGTCGATGGCGAGGGCGTACACCTCCCCGCCGCCCGACGCTACGGCGATCTTGCGTTCCTCATAGGGCAACGCCTCTGTCTCGAAGAGCTGCGCGATGCCCTGCCGGCCCTCCACCTCGACGAGAAGCGTGCGCTTCCCTGCCGTGGCGAGGGCCAGCGCGAGGGCTGCGGCGACCGTCGTCTTGCCGGTCCCGCCCTTGCCGCTGACGACCTGGAGCCTGCTCACGTCTTCGAGCGTAACCAGTCGGCGCCCGCGACGGCCGGGAGGCTGTGGACAACGGGGGCGGCAATCGGCCACATGGCCTGGGGAACAGCCCCTCCCGTGACAGCGGATACAGTCGCCCCATGACCAAGTGGGAATACGCAACCGTGCCGCTGCTCGTCCACGCAACGAAGCAGATTCTGGACACCTGGGGCGAGGACGGCTGGGAGCTCGTCCAGGTCGTGCCCGGGCCGAACAACCCGGAGCAGCTCGTCGCGTACCTGAAGCGGGCCAAGGCGTGAGCGCGGTCGAGGCGAGGCTCGCCGAGCTGGGACTGACCCTGCCGGCGGTCGTGCCGCCGCTGGCGGCCTACCAGCCCGCGGTGCAGTCCGGCCCGTACGTGTACACCGCCGGCCAGCTGCCCATGGTGGAGGGCAAGCTGCCGGTCACCGGCAAGGTCGGCGCCGAGGTCACCCCCGAGGAGGCCAAGGAGCTGGCCCGCACCTGCGCGCTGAACGCCCTGGCCGCCGTCAAGTCGGTGGCGGGCGACCTGGACCGCGTCGCGCGCGTGGTGAAGGTCGTCGGCTTCGTGGCGTCGGCCGCGGACTTCACCGGTCAGCCCGCCGTCCTCAACGGCGCGAGCGAGCTGCTCGGCGAGGTCTTCGGCGACAAGGGCGTGCACGCGCGCAGCGCGGTGGGCGTCGCGGTGCTCCCGCTCGACGCGCCGGTGGAGGTCGAGATCCAGGTGGAACTCGTCCCGTAGCGGCAGGAGCACGAGCGCCTCGGGCCGAGGGGAAGCTCACTCGGGGTCGCGGGGAAGCCCGCTCCGGGTGGCGGACGAGCCCGCTCCGGGGCGTGGGCAAGGCCGCTCCGGGTGGTGGGCAAGCCCGCTCCGGGGTCTGGGCAAGCCCGCTCCGGGGTGTGGGCAAGCTCACTCCGGGGGCGTGGGGAAGGCTCTTTCAGGCCGTGTGAGCCCCCGGAGCCCGCCGAAGGGCCGCGGGCGCGTTCCGCGGCCCTACCCGGGCTCCCTGGAGGCCCTCCCGGCACGTCGCGGGCGTCGCGCGGACGTGCCCTGACCTCGGGGACCTCTCGAACATTCGCGCGCCACGGGATAGCCTCGCGCCCATGGCGAATGGGCAGTGGTTCCCCGAGGACTGGCCGGAACGCATCCGCGCGCTGGCGGACGGCACGCTCACTCCGGTCGCCCCCAAACGCGCGGCCACCGTCATGCTCCTGAAGGACACCGACGGCGGTCCTGTCGTCCACATGCTGCGCAGACGCGCCTCCATGGCCTTCGCCGCGGGCGCGTACGCCTATCCCGGCGGCGGTGTCGACCCGCGCGACGACGACCGGCACGTCCGCTGGGCGGGCCCCACGCGCGCGTGGTGGGCCGAGCGGCTGGGCGTCGACGAGACGGCGGCCCAGGCGATCGTCTGCGCGGCCGTGCGCGAGACGTACGAGGAGGCCGGCGTCCTGCTCGCGGGGCCGACCCCGAACTCCGTGGTCAGCGACATCACGGGCGCGGACTGGGAGGCCGACCGGGCCGCGGTGGCCGCCCGCGACCTGTCCTTCGCCGAGTTCCTCGACCGGCGCGGCCTGGTGCTGCGCTCCGACCTCCTCGGCGCCTGGACGCGCTGGATCACTCCCGAGTTCGAGCCCCGGCGCTACGACACGTGGTTCTTCGTGGCCGCGCTGCCCGAGGGCCAGCGCACCCGCAACGCGTCCACGGAGGCCGATCGCACCGTGTGGATCCGCCCGACGGACGCGGCGGCCTCGTACGACGAGGGCGAGCTGTTGATGATGCCGCCCACCATCGCGACGCTGCGCCGGCTGGTCCCGTACGCGACGGCGGCGCAGGCGCTCGCCGCGGCCCCCGAGCGCGACCTCAGTCCGGTGCTGGCGCAGGCCCGCCTGGAGGACGGCGCGGTCGTGCTGTCCTGGCCGGGACACGACGAGTTCACCAAGCACATCCCGACCGCCGCGACGGGCGGTGGCCCCGCATGACGTGCCGGAGCACGCCTGCCGCCCCGGCCCCGGACCGCCGGGCCGTTCAAAACCGCGAACCCGGCCCGGACCGCCGACCGGGTTGGGATCACCATCCCGGTCCTGACCGCAGCCTCGGCCCGGACCGTCGCCCCGGTTCGGACCGCCGCCTCGGTCTCGGCCGCCGGTGCCGCCTGGACCGCCAGTGCCGCCTCGGCCCGGACCGTCGCCCCCGTTCGGACCACCGCCTCGGTCTCGGCCGCCGGTGCCGCCTGGACCGCCAGTGCCGCCTCGTCCCGGACCGCCGTCTCGGCCTCGACCGGCGACGGGACGCTCCCTACCGCCCCACGACAGTCCGGCGACGCCCGACGGAAGGCTCACTCGCATGACCGACGCAGTCGCCCTCCCCGGCCAGCCGCGAGGCGGGGTCCTCTCGGGACCCGCCACCCCGCGCGCGGTCAACGTGCTCGCGCCGAACGCGTCCGCGATGACCCTGGACGGCACGAACACCTGGATCGTCGCCGAGCCGGACTCCGAGCTGGCGGTCGTGATCGATCCGGGCCCGCTGGACGAGCGTCATCTGCGCGCGGTCGTCGACACCGCCGAGCGGGCCGGCAAGCGCGTCGCCCTGACCCTGCTGACGCACGGCCACCCCGACCACGCCGAGGGCGCCGTCCGCTTCGCCGGGCTGACCGGCACGAAGGTGCGGGCCCTGGACCCGGCGGTGCGGCTGGGGGAGGAAGGCCTGGCCGCCGGGGAAGTGATCACCGTGGGCGGTCTGGAGCTGCGCGTCGTGCCGACGCCCGGACACACCGCCGACTCGCTCTGCTTCCATCTCCCGGCGGACCGGGCCGTGCTGACGGGCGACACGATCCTCGGCCGTGGCACGACCGTCGTCGCACATCCTGACGGCCGCCTGGGCGACTATCTGGACTCCCTGCGGCGGTTGAGGTCCCTCACGGTCGACGACGGCGTGCACACCGTCCTGCCGGGCCACGGACCGGTCCTGGAGGACGCCCAGGGAGCCGTCGAGTTCTATCTGGCCCATCGCGCCCACCGCCTCGCCCAGGTCGAGACGGCCGTCGAGAACGGTTACGGCGATCCTGCCGAGGTCGTCGCGCATGTGTACGCCGACGTCGACCGCTCCCTCTGGCCGGCCGCGGAGCTGTCGGTGCGGGCTCAGCTGGAGTACCTGACGGAGCACGGGCTCATCTAGGGCCGCCCGGCCCCAGCCCGCCCCCGTCCGGCCCTGTCCTAGGCGTCCTCGGGCCTCGGGGCCTTCACCCCGTGCACGCGGGCGTACTCGTCGGCGAGCCAGGGGCCGAGGTCCTGCAGGTAGGAGGAGAGGATCGCGCGATCGCCCCTCGGTCCGTACCCGAGGACGGCCGCCGCCCGCAACTGCTCCGCGCGCGTGGGGTAGTACGCGGCGAACGCGTCCGCCATCTCGTGCAGGTCGCTCGTCCAGCCGTTCCAGCGGGGCAGGACGAGGGTGAACGCCGTGCGCACGAGGTGCCGGGACATGAACCGCACGAGAGGCCGCAGGGCCGCCTCGGAGTCGTCCGCCGAGGCGACGCGGTCGCGCCAGCGCGGCAGGAGCCGGGCGAGGTCGCCGTTCGTCTCGCGCGCGAGCAACGAGTCGGGACGGTAGCGGGGCAGGCGTTCGGCGAGGTCCTCGCCGAGGAGCGGGGTGCACAGACAGGCGACGAAGAATCCCAGATCGTGCGTCTCCAGATCGCTCAGCAGGCGCGTACGGCTGTAGAGAAGCGTCCCGCCGCCGTCGATCTGTGGGAAGGCGTCGTCGAGGCCCTCGATCAGGGCTCGGGCCGCGGCCCGGTCCGCCTCGGTGGGCTCTTCGCGCAGCGCGACGAGCAGGTCCACGTCGCTGCGGCCCACGCGCGCGGTGCCGCGGGGAATCGAACCGTTGACGTACGCGCTGTGCAGGCGCGGCCCGAAGAGGTCCCGGATGCGCTCCCGGGCCGCCGCGACGACCGGCTGGAATTCATGCCTCACGCGCGCGAGGGAGCCCTCGCGGGCGATGTGTCCCTGGGCGTCGAGCCCTCGGGAGGGGACCGCTTCAGTCATGGGTGCAGTGTGCCGTCCGGCCCGTCCGGCCCGTCCGGGGATCGAGGCCGAGGCCGCCGTCCGGACTCGGGAGAACGACGACGCCCATGACGCCCGCAAGGCCCTCAGGGGCCGAGGCGGGGATCCGGGGGCCGCAGCCCCCGGAGACGGTCCCACCGATCGACGTCACTCCTCGCAACGGTGGCCGGCTGTTAGCGCGACCGCTTGGCCAGCCGCTCCACGTCCAGCAGGATGACGGCCCGCGCCTCCAGGCGCAGCCAGCCGCGCTGGGCGAAGTCGGCCAGTGCCTTGTTCACGGTCTCGCGCGACGCGCCGACGAGCTGGGCCAGCTCCTCCTGCGTCAGGTCGTGGACGACGTGGATGCCCTCCTCGGACTGCACGCCGAAGCGGCGCGAGAGGTCCAGCAGAGCGCGGGCCACGCGGCCGGGGACGTCGGAGAAGACCAGGTCGGACATGGCGTCGTTGGTCTTGCGCAGGCGCCGTGCGACGGCACGCAGCAGCGCGGTGGCCACCTCGGGGCGGGCGTTCAGCCACGGCTGGAGGTCGCCGTGGCCGAGACCGAGGAGCTTGACCTCGGTGAGGGCGGTGGCGGTGGCCGTGCGCGGACCCGGGTCGAAGAGGGACAGCTCTCCGATCAACTCGCTCGGGCCCACCACGGCCAGCATGTTCTCCCGGCCGTCCGGGGACGTGCGGTGGAGCTTGACCTTGCCCTCGGTGACGACGTAGAGCCGGTCACCGGGGTCGCCTTCGTGGAACAGGGAGTCGCCACGGGCCAGGGTCACCTCGCTCATGGAGGCGCGCAGTTCGGCGGCCTGCTCGTCGTCGAGGGCCGCGAAGAGCGGGTTGCGCCGCAGGACGTCGTCCACGAGTTCTCTCCTTGTCGACCTGCTCAGGGGATCTTGCTCCCCGCGTACCAGGGGTCCGTGTTCCCCATTTTGCCGGGCGGTCCAAACAGTGTGATCTGTCACAAGGATGCCGCACACATGTCCTGGGGTAAGCGGCAGGGGTCCAATTGGGGGCCGATCTTCGGGGTCCGGGGCGGATGTCGGTGTCGGGCTTTAGGCTGGCCGAGTGTCCAAAACGCCGGTGAGAGCACAGGCCGAGGGGGCTGGGCGGGTGGTTGCACGTCGTGTTTCCGCTGTGGGCGAACAGGCCTCCGGTGGTGGTAGGAAAACCGCAAAGGTGACAAACGAGATGCCTGCGAAGAAAGCGGCCGAAGCCCAGGAGACCGCGGCCGGGAAAACCGCCGTCGAGAAGGTCGCCGAGAAGCCCCCGGTCACGACGACCGCCGCCCGGAAGGGCGTCGCCAAAAAGGCTGTCGCCAAGAAGCCGGCTGCCGCGGAAGTCCCCGCCGGGAAGCCGGAGTCGCGCACCGCTCTCGTGCGCCGCGCCCGCCGCATCAACCGTGAGCTCGCCGAGGTCTACCCCTACGCCCACCCCGAACTCGACTTCGAGAACCCCTTCCAGCTGGTGATCGCCACGGTCCTGTCCGCGCAGACCACCGACCTGCGGGTGAACCAGACGACCCCCGCCCTCTTCGCCGAGTACCCCACCCCCGAGGACCTGGCGGCCGCGGACCCGGAGAGGGTCGAGGAGATCCTGCGCCCCACCGGTTTCTTCCGGGCCAAGACCAGGTCGGTGATAGGCCTCTCCAAGGCCCTGGTCGAGGAGTTCGGCGGCGAGGTCCCCGGCCGGCTGGAAGACCTCGTGAAGCTGCCCGGCGTCGGCCGCAAGACCGCTTTCGTGGTGCTGGGCAACGCGTTCGGCCGGCCCGGCATCACCGTGGACACCCACTTCCAGCGGCTCGTGCGGCGCTGGCGCTGGACCGAGGAGACCGAGCCCGACAAGATCGAGGCCGCCGTCGGCGCGCTCTTCCCGAAGAACGAGTGGACGATGCTCTCGCACCACGTGATCTTCCACGGCCGCCGCATCTGCCACGCGCGCAAGCCGGCCTGCGGCGCCTGCCCCATCGCACCGCTCTGCCCGGCCTACGGCGAGGGCGAGACGGACCCCGAGAAGGCGAAGAAGCTCCTGAAGTACGAGAAGGGCGGCTTCCCCGGCCAGCGCCTGAACCCGCCCCAGTCGTATCTGGACGCGGGCGGCCGCCCGGCCCCGCCGCTGGGCGCCGGATGACGGCGGGACGGCCGGGGGCAGGACCGGCAGCGCTTCCGAGCCGCCGCCGGACGGACGGCGCGGGTGACGGCGGGAGCCCCGGGCCGGGCGGTCGCGGCGGAGCGGGCGGTGTCGGCGAACGCGGGGCGGCAGGCGGAACGATCTGTCGGTGTCGGGGCGTTGTACTCGGCAGAACGGGGGGTGGTGTGAGGTGAAGCGCACGAGTGGTACCCAGGGCGGGCCGGTGACGCTCAGCAAGGAGGGCCTGCCCACCTGGCTGGACCCGGTGGCGCACGCGGTGGAGACCGTCCGGCCGCGCCAGCTCAGCCGCTTCCTGCCGCCGGAGAACGGCGACGGGCGCCAGTCGGCCGTCCTGATCCTGTTCGGCGAGGGCGAGCGCGGCCCCGAGCTGCTGCTCATGGAGCGCGCCAGCTCCCTGCGCTCCCACGCGGGCCAGCCCTCCTTCCCGGGCGGCGCCCTGGACCCGGAGGACGGCGACCCGCACGGGGACGGGCCGCTCAGGGCGGCCCTGCGCGAGGCCGAGGAGGAGACCGGCCTCGATCCGTCCGGCGTCCAGCTCTTCGGCGCGCTGCCCAAGCTGTACATCCCGGTCAGCGGGTTCGTCGTGACGCCGGTCCTGGGCTGGTGGCGCGAGCCGAGCCCGGTGGGCGTCGTCGATCCAGGTGAGACGGCCCGCGTCTTCACGGTTCCCGTGGCGGATCTCACGGATCCGGCCAACCGGGCCACGACCGTGCATCCCAGCGGTCACCGCGGCCCGGCATTCCTGGTCGAATCCGCCCTTGTGTGGGGGTTCACGGCCGGTGTCATCGACCGCCTGCTGCATTTCGCGGGCTGGGAGCTCCCCTGGGACCGGGAGAAGCAGGTCCCGCTCGACTGGCGGTCATGACAGGGTGATCCCCGTGAATGTGCTGGACATCCTGCTGCTGGTCGCTGCCGTCTGGTTCGCGGTCGTGGGCTATCGCCAGGGCTTCGTCGTCGGCATCCTGTCGGTGATCGGCTTTCTGGGCGGCGGTCTCGTCGCCGTCTACCTGCTGCCCGTGATCTGGGACGCGCTGACCGAGAACTCCGAGGTGAGCACCACGGCCGCCGTCGTCGCGGTCATCGTGGTGATCGTCTGCGCCTCGGTCGGGCAGGCCCTCACCACCCACCTCGGCAACAAGCTGCGCCGGTACATCACCTGGTCCCCGGCCCGGGCGCTGGACGCCACGGGCGGCGCGCTGGTCAACGTGGGCGCGATGCTGCTGGTCGCGTGGCTGATCGGGTCCGCCCTCGCCGGCACCACCCTGCCGACGCTGGGCAAGGAGGTGCGCAGCTCCAACGTGCTGCAGGGGGTGTCCCGGGCGTTGCCCGCGCAGGCCGACACCTGGTTCGCCGACTTCTCCTCCGTCCTGGCGCAGAACGGCTTCCCCCAGGTCTTCAGCCCGTTCTCCAACGAGCCGATCACGGATGTCCAGCCGCCCGACCCGGCGCTGGCCAGGAGCGCGGTGGCCACGCGCGCGCAGCGCTCGATCGTCAAGGTCATGGGCACCGCGGAGAGCTGTGGCAAGGTCCTGGAGGGCACCGGCTTCGTCTTCGGCGAGCGCCGGGTCATGACCAACGCGCATGTCGTGGGCGGTGTCGACGAGCCGACCGTCCAGATAGGCGGCCAGGGCCGCAAGTACGACGCCACCGTCGTCCTGTACGACTGGAAGCGCGACATCGCCGTCCTCGACGTGCCCGAACTCGACGCGCCCGCGCTGCGGTTCTCCACCGACGACGCGGCGAGCGGCGACAGCGCGATCGTGGCCGGCTTCCCGGAGAACGGGTCGTATGACGTGCGGGCCGCGCGGCTACGCGGTCGCATCACCGCCAACGGTCCGGACATCTACCACCGCGGCACCGTGCGCCGTGACGTGTACTCGCTGTACGCGACGGTCCGTCAGGGCAACTCGGGCGGACCCCTGCTGACTCCCCAGGGCCAGGTGTACGGCGTGGTCTTCGCGAAGTCGCTCGACGACGCCCAGACCGGCTACGCGCTCACCGCCGACGAGATCCGGCAGGACATCACCGCCGGACGGACGGCCGGCCAGCAGGTGGACAGCGACAGCTGCGCCCCGTGAGCGGTTTCGCGCGGGCCCTGAGCCGTTCGGGGGATCAGCCTCGCGGGTGACGCAGGCGGACCGAGACCCAGCGGGCACGGCGACGCAGGATGCGCGGGATCCCCACGCGCAGATCGGTACCCGGCAGCTGCGGGTCGGCACCTCGCTGGTGGGGGCTCAGGCCACTGGCCGAGCGGCGGGTGCGTGCTGCGTCACTGTAGTCGTGCGTCCAGCCCATACCCGGACGTCTGCCCCTGCCCCAAGGTCGATAACCGCCCTCGGGGCCGCCAATTGGCCTATGCGCCGGGCATTTGGCCGTTCGTCGTACAGGGGTTCACGTCCGGATACCGGGCGCGATCGATCTGTCACCGATCAGGTTCGGGATCCTTCAGCCAATTGACCAGTTCGGTGGAGAAAGCGACCGGATCCTCTTCGTGCGGGAAGTGTCCGAGGCCGTCGAACAGCCGCCAGCGGTACGGCGCTTCGACGTACTCGCCGGAGCCGGCCGCGCTGCGGGTGCGCATGACCGGATCGAGGGAGCCGTGCAGATGCAACGTGGGCACCCGCACGGGCCGCTTCATGCGCCGGTAGAACTGGACGCCGTCCGGACGGGCCAGGGAGCGCACCAGCCAGCGGTACGGCTCGACGGCGCAGTGCGCGGTGGAGGGGATGCACATCGCGCGCCGGTACCTCTCGACCGCCTCGTCCTCCGGGAGGGTCGGCCCCGACCAGTCCCGGATCAGCCGGCCCACCAGCTCCCCGTCGTCGGCGGTGAGCCGGCGTTCGGGAATCCACGGCCGCTGGAAGCCCCAGATGTGGGAACTCGCGGAGGTCTGACGGACGTCGGCGAGCATCGCCGAGCGCCAGCGCCGGGGATGCGGCATGGAGGCGACGGCGAGGCGGCGGACGAGCTTGGGGCGCATCACGGCCGCCGTCCACGCCAGGTAGCCGCCGAGGTCGTGGCCGACCAGCGCGGCGTCCGGCTCCCCCAGGGAGCGGATCACGCCCGTGATGTCCAGAGCGAGGTTGGCCGGGTCGTACCCGCGGGGCGTGCGGTCGCTGCCGCCCACGCCCCGCAGGTCCATGGCGACGGCCCGGAAGCCCGCGTCGGCCAGGGCCACCAGTTGGTGCCGCCACGTCCACCAGAACTGCGGAAAACCGTGGACGAGCATGACCAGCGGCCCGTCGCCCAGCTCCGCGATGTGGAACCGGGCGCCGTTCGCGGCGACCTCACGGTGGATGACCCGCTCTCCGAGGACGGCGTCCGGCCGTACGACCGAAGCGGGCGGGGCCGGGGGTGTGGTGCCGTCGGGGTCCGTCATGACGATGAGCGTGCCACAGCCTCGATGGCCTCCGGGACCCGGTCCTGCGCGAGTTCGGGTCGCGGGTGCGGCTTGGCGTTCTGCAGGACGCCCGCCGACTCCTTCACCGACGCGGCGACCTTCTGCGGGCCCTTGCTCCTCTGCGCCTTCTTCGCGAAGACCACGCCGATCAGCGCGAGAACGAGCGCGACCAGCACGTTCGCCGCGAAGGACAGCACGAAGCAGATGGCGAGGTTCCAGTCGCTCCAGGTCCGGATGCCGTACGCCAGGGCGAAGTTCAGCATCGGCAGCGAGAACAGCAGCACGGCGCCGGCCACCGAGAAGGCGCCGCCGCTCACCGCGCCGCGCTTGACGTCCTGCTTCAGCTGGGCCTTCGCCAGCGCGATCTCGTCGTGCACCAGCGCCGACAACTCGGTCGTCGCGGAGGCGAACAGCTGGCCGATGCTGCGTTCGGCGCCGACCGGGCTGCCGTCGGGTGCGCTCATCGCGTTCTCCTTCTCCTGCTGCTCTGTGTTTCCGACTTCTTTTGTACCGTCCCGTCAGATCATGCCGGACGGTCGTCGTCCTCGCCTGCCCCGCCCGGCACTTCGGCAAGTCCGTCCCGCGCGGCTTCGTCCTCCCGGGCGAGCCGTCGGGTGATCTCCTCGGCGATCCGGCGGTGCTCCGCGGCCTTGCCGGCGTGGATGTCCGCCATGCGCAGGTGGTATGCCGGGTCGTCCTGCTCGTAGACGTCAGGGATGCCGTCGAGGTCCTCGTCGCGCTCCTCCGTCTCGCACATCCGGCGGTACGCGGCGTTGCGCAGCTTCAGCAGAACCGTCGCCAGGAGCGCCGCGATCACCGAGCCCAGCAGGACGGCGGCCTTGGCCTCGTCGGTGAGGACCGCGTCGCCCTCGAAGGCGAGCTCCCCGATCAGCAGCGAGACGGTGAAACCGATGCCGGCGAGCGACGCGACGGCGAAGACGTCCGCCCAGACGAGGTCCTCGCTGAGCGAGGCACGGGTGAAACGGGCGGTCAGCCAGGTGCCGCCGAAGATGCCGACCGTCTTGCCGACGACGAGACCGAGGACGACGCCCAGCGTCTCCGGCCTGCCGAACACGTCCACGAGGGCATGGCCCGAGAGCGTCACACCGGCGCTGAACAGGGCGAACAACGGGACCGCGAGACCCGCGGAGACCGGCCGCACGAGATGTTCGATGCGCTCGCCGGGGGAGCGCTCCTCGCCGTCGCGCGTCGTGCAGCGCAGCATCAGGCCCATCGCGACGCCGGCGATCGTGGCATGCACACCGCTGTTGTACATCAGCCCCCAGATGACGAGCGCGAGCGGCACATAGACGTACCAGCCGCGCACGCCCTTGCGCAGCAGCGCCCAGAACACGCCGAGCCCGACGACCGCGCCGGCCAGCGCCGCGAAGTCGATGGTGCTCGTGAAGAAGACCGCGATGATGAGAATGGCGAACAGGTCGTCGACGACGGCGAGGGTGAGCAGGAAGGCGCGCAGAGCACTCGGCAACGACGTGCCGATGACGGCGAGCACGGCGAGGGCGAACGCGATGTCGGTCGCCGTGGGAACGGCCCAGCCCGCCAGGGATCCGCCGCCGGCAAGGTTGGTGAGCGTGTAGACGAGCGCGGGCACGGCCATCCCGCACAGCGCGGCCACCACGGGGAGCGCGGCTGCCTTGGGGTCCTTCAGGTCGCCCGCGACGAGTTCGCGCTTGAGCTCGATGCCGGCGACGAAGAAGAAGACGGCGAGCAGTCCGTCGGCCGCCCAGTGGGCGACGGACAGGTGCAGCCCGAGCGCGGCGGGGCCGAGGTGGTAGTGGCTGACGCTCTCGTAGCTGTCGTGCAGCGCCGGTACGTTCGCCCAGATCAGCGCCGCGACGGCGGCGACGAGGAGCAGCACGCCGCCGACGGTCTCGGTGCGCAGCGCCTCCGCGACGAAGTTCCGTTCGGGCAGCGAGAGCCGTCCGAGGACGCTGCGGGGTGTGGGGGGCGGGGTGTGGGGCGCGGTCACGGCGGCGGCCTCCGGTCGGTGGGCAGGGCGGAGCGACTTGCCGACCAGACTTCCCGGCGCACCATGAGGGTCACGTTGTTTTGTTTAGTTTACCTAAGAGGCAGCCCGCGGCGTCGAGCGCCCTTCGGTGTCCGGCACCTTTCACGGTAGGGGCAAAAAGGGCGCCCTGCCGCTTCACGCAGGGCGCCCTTCCGGCAGGGAGCTCAGTCCTCGCTCGGGGACGCCGGCAGCTTCGCCTGGATGAGGTCCATGACCGTGGAGTCGGTCAGGGTGGTGACATCGCCCAGTTGGCGGTTCTCCGCCACATCGCGCAGCAGCCGTCGCATGATCTTGCCGGAGCGCGTCTTCGGCAGCTCGGCGACCGGCAGGATCCGCTTCGGCTTGGCGATCGGACCCAGCGTCGCCCCGACGTGGTTGCGCAGGTCGGCGACGAGCTTGTCGTCCTCGGCGTTCGCCGTGCCGCGCAGGATCACGAACGCGACGATGGCCTGTCCGGTCGTCTCGTCCGCCGCGCCCACGACGGCCGCCTCGGCGACGGACGGGTGGGACACGAGCGCCGACTCGACCTCCGTGGTGGAGATGTTGTGACCCGACACGAGCATGACGTCGTCGACGCGCCCGAGGAGCCAGATGTCCCCGTCGTCGTCCTTCTTCGCTCCGTCGCCGGCGAAGTACTTGCCCTCGAAGCGCGCCCAGTACGTGTCGAGGAACCTCTGGTCGTCACCCCAGATGGTGCGCAGCATCGACGGCCACGGCTCGGTCAGCACCAGGTAGCCGCCACCGCCGTCGGGCACCTCGTTCGCCTCGTCGTCGACGACGGTCGCGCAGATGCCGGGCAGGGGAGTCTGCGCGGAACCCGGCTTCGTCGCCGTCACGCCCGGCAGCGGCGAGATCATCATCGCGCCGGTCTCGGTCTGCCACCAGGTGTCCACCACGGGCGTCCGGTCGGCGCCGATGTGCTTGCGGTACCAGATCCAGGCCTCGGGGTTGATCGGCTCCCCGACCGAGCCCAGCACGCGCAGGCTGCTGAGGTCGAACTTCGCGGGGATGTCGTCGCCCCACTTCATGAACGTGCGGATGGCGGTCGGCGCCGTGTACAGGATCGTGACCCCGTACTTCTGCACGATCTCCCAGAAGCGGCCCTGGTGCGGGGTGTCGGGCGTGCCCTCGTACATGACCTGCGTCGCGCCGTTCGCCAGCGGCCCGTAGACGATGTACGAGTGTCCGGTGACCCAGCCGACGTCGGCGGTGCACCAGTAGACGTCCGTCTCCGGCTTGAGGTCGAAGACCGCGTGGTGCGTGTACGCGGTCTGCGTGAGGTAGCCGCCGGAGGTGTGCAGGATGCCCTTCGGCTTACCCGTGGTGCCCGAGGTGTACAGGATGAACAGCGGGTGCTCGGCCTCGAACGCCTCGGGGGTGTGCTCGGCCGGCTGACGGTCCACCACCTCGTGCCACCAGACGTCCCGGCCCTCGGTCCAGGCGACGTCCTGGCCGGTGCGCCGGACGACGAGCACATGCCGGACGTCGTCCACGCGCGCGACCGCGTCGTCGACGGCCGGCTTCAGCGCGGACGGCTTGCCGCGCCGGTAACCGCCGTCGGACGTGATGACGACCTTGGCGTCCGCGTCCTGGATGCGGGTGGCCAGCGCGTCCGCCGAGAAGCCGCCGAAGACGACGGAGTGCGCGGCGCCGATCCGCGCACAGGCCAGCATCGCGATCGCCGTCTCCGGGATCATCGGCATGTACACCGCGACCCGGTCGCCCTTCTCGACGCCCAGCTCCAGCAGCGCGTTGGCCGCCTTCGACACCTCGTCCTTGAGCTCGGCGTAGGTGAGGGCGCGGCTGTCGCCCGGCTCGCCCTCGAAGTAGATGGCGACGCGCTCGCCGTGTCCGGCCTCCACATGGCGGTCGACGCAGTTGTAGGCGACGTTGAGTTCGCCGTCCTTGAACCACTTGGCGAACGGCGGGTTCGACCAGTCCAGCGTCTCTGTCGGCTCCTTGGCCCAGGTCAGCCGGCGGGCCTGCTCGGCCCAGAAGCCGAGCCTGTCAGCCTTGGCCTGTTCGTACGCCTCCGCCGTGACGTTGGCGTCGGCCGCCAGGTCGGCGGGCGGCGTGAACCTGCGCTCTTCCTTGAGCAGGTTGGAAAGTGAGGGAGACTCGCTCATACGCCACTCTCCTCCCCCGGCAGGTTGGCCAGGCTCTCGTTGCTCACGACATCTCCCTTTCGAAGGGTGTCCGTGTCCGTTGTGTCCCAGGCCACAGCTCATCAGACCCAGGGGTCCGGTGACAAGGCCCGCCGACCAATTGGTTTAGACCTCTGGGCCGGTTCTGTGACCTCGCCGTCCCGTCGCCCGGCGGTCATCCGTACCCACGGACACCGGGGAAACAGAGTTCAGCCGGTGTAACGCCTTTCACATCCGGTGACGGCGCCGGTGTGCCGCCTTCGCCCCTACGCGGGCCGCACACCGGCGCCGGGCTCAGACGGACACGTGGGCCGTCCCCACGTGGTCGAACATCCCGCCACCCCCGGGTGCCTCGGTGAGCAGATACGTCTGGGCCTCACCCACGTGGAAGTAGAGACCGTGCAGCTCCAGGGCCCCCGTCCGCAGAGCCCGGGCGACCGACTCGTGGGCCCGCAGGTGCTCCAACTGCTGGACCACGTTGGTCAGACAGAGCTGCTCGACCTCGTCCGCAGGGGCGCGTCCGGCCAGCCGGGCCCGTGGGCGGCCGACGTCGTGCGACCGCTCCAGGCTCGGCGCCCCGTGCCGCAGCCACCGTCTCAGCGGGGTCCGCGCGTCGCCGGGCTCGGCGGTGAGCAGCGCCTGCATGGCCCCGCACCCCGAGTGCCCGCACACCGTGATGGACCGCACCTCCAGGACGTCCACCGCGTACTCGATCGCGGCCGCCACCGAGTCGTCCCCGCTGTCCTCGCCGGGCGGGGGCACCAGGTTGCCCACATTGCGCACCACGAACAGGTCGCCGGGACCACTGGAAGTGATCATCGAGGTGACCAGCCGTGAGTCGGCGCAGGTGAGGAACAGCTGGGTGGGACGCTGACCCTCCCGGGCCAGCCGCGCGAGCTCGCCCCGGACCAGCGGCGCCGTGTTCCGCTGGAAGGCGCTGATGCCACGCACCAGTTGGTGCCCACTCGGTTCGAGAGCCGCCGTGGTCTGCTCGGTCTTCGCGTTCTCCGCGTTCTCCTTCCTCTTCACCGGTTCTCGTGCCTTGGAGGCGGGTGACGCCTCTGCCGAGGAGACAGCCGCCGCTGTCTCTGCCATGTGTGCCGGGAGCGTCGTGAACGCCCGGCCCGCAGCGGTTGCCGCCTTCGCCGGTGTCGGCCGGCCTGTGGTGCGCGACGGGTTCGTCGCGCCTGTGCCTCTCGTCATCCCTGGCGCAGCCGCGTCCGCAGTGTTCGCCACGTCCGACGCCTCCGCCCCGTCCGACGCCTCCGACGCGTCCGCAGAGTCCGCGGAGTTCGCAGGGTTCGCGGTCTTCGGCGGTCGGGTGGTCGCGGTCGTCGCCTGAGGCACCGCGCACTGGTGGTTGCGCCAGGGCGTCCAGGGGCGACAGCGGCAGTCGGCGATCGGGACGTCACCGGCCCGGGCGGGTTCCAGCCCTGGGGGAGTGGTCGGACCGTCCCCCTCGGATTCCGCGCTGCCGCCCGCTCCCGTTCCGGGATCGACTGGGGAATCGAGTCCCGTGCGGGGGCGGCGGCCGGTCAGCTCGGCCGTGCCGCCCTGCGCGGTGTGGGCCTTCTGCCAGTCCTGCAGTGTCTCGTAGGCGGCGTGATCCATGAAGGAGCCGTCCAACTCCACGACGGCGTGCGTGTGCTGGGGCACGAGGTGCAGGGTGCGGCTGAGACGTGGCACGGCGAGAAACGTCAACTGGCCTCTCACGTGTACGTGGTGGACTCCTTCCTTCTCGTGGTGGGTGATGCGGGTGCGGGTGAGGCGGTGGAGGGCGACGGCCACGGCTACGGCGACGCCGAGCATCACGCCTTCCAGGACGCCGAGGCACACCACGCCGAAGACGGTGACGGCGTACACCGGCACCTCTCGGTGGCGGGTCACCGTGCGAATGTGGTGCAGGGACACCATCTGGATGCCGACGGCCATTACCAGGGCGGCGAGTGAGGCGAGCGGGATGAGATCCAGGATCGGGACCATCAGCAGCGCGGCGATCACTACGAGAACGCCGTGCAGCATCGTGGAGTTCCGGCTCACGGCGCCGGCTTGCACATTCGCCGAACTGCGCACGGCCACGCCCGCCACGGGCAGTCCGCCGAGCGCGCCGGAGACGATGTTGGCCGCGCCCTGACCGAGCAGTTCGCGGTCCAGGTCGGAGCGGCCGACGCGGGTGGCGCGGGTGCCGACCGGGCCGGGGCGGGAGGCGATCAGTTTGTCCACGGCGACCGCGCCGAGCAGTGACTGCACGCTGCAGACCAGCGTGGTGGTGAGGACGGCTGCGGCGAGCCCCAGCGCCGGCCCGGCGGGCAGCCCGGCCAGGGCGTGACTGCTCCAGGACGGCAGGTCGACCTTGGGCAGGGTGAGGCCGGTGAGCGACGCGGTGGCGGTGGCGCCCGTGACGGCGACGAGTGCGGCGGGCACCTTGCGCAGCAGACGGCCGGCCGGGCCGGGGATGCGCGGCCAGAGCAGCAGCAGGGCAAGGGTCAGCAGGCTCACGGCGACGGCCGCGGGTTGCAGGCGGGCCAACTGGGCGGGCAGGGCACGGATGTTGTCGAGGACCGAGCTCTGGGGCGTTCCGCCGAGGACGACGTGCAGCTGGGCGACGGCGATGGTGATGCCGATGCCGGCGAGCATGCCGTGCACGACGGCGGGGCTGACGGCGAGCGCGGTGCGTGCCACGCGCAGGCAGCCGAGGCCCAGTTGGGCCAGCCCGGCGAGGACGGTGATGGCGCACGTCGTCCGCCAGCCGTAGCGGTGGATGAGGTCGGCGGTGACGACCGTCAGGCCCGCTGCGGGGCCACTGACCTGGAGGGGTGAGCCGCCGACCCGTCCGGCGACGATCCCGCCCACGGCAGCGGCGACGAGGCCGGCCTGGAGGGGCGCGCCGGTGGCGAGGGCGATGCCCAGCGACAGGGGCAGTGCGATCAGGAAGACCGCGATCGAGGCGGACACGTCGGCTCCCGCGATGCGGAAGCGTCGGCGCGGCGCGGGTGGGGGGCTGTGGGACTGGACGCGCTCGGTGGGCGTCGGGTGGTCGGTGCGGGTGGGGACGCAGGCGGACATGTTTCCCGTCTCCTCCGGGGCAGCGCGGTCGCGGAACAGGGGTCCCCCGGCTGTGGCGGGGGCGGTCGCGGCCGTGGGTCACGGCGTGCAGCGGCGGGATGAAAAAAATCAACGCTCGGTAAACGAATCGTAATGCAAAGTAAAGGCCAAGCATGGATTTTCCTGGCAAATAGGGCAGTAGATCACCCGCATGAGTGAAGTGGTCCTTTTGTCGGCTTGTCGTATTAATCCACTCCCGACCCTCGTGCGACCTTGACCGCGCTGCCGGCTCGACCCGGCGCGTCACCAGAACGCCCTCGTCGGCGTTGGCCGAGAGAAGGAAGAAGGTGGGCGGAATATGGCCGCCACCCAGAGGATCGCCGTCGGCACCGCGGTCGCCGCAGCTGTCGCCGTGTCACTCGCCGCTTGTGGGACCGGATCCCACGATTCCCACGGTTCCGCGGAGGGCGCGTCGGGCGCGCACAAGGCGAAGCCGGCCCCGGCGCCGAAGAGCGTCGTCCGCCTGATCGGCGACGGCTCCACGGCGTACACCGGAGCGCAACCCCACCTGCCCCGGCCCGAACGGCTGAAGCCGGGCCAGAAGCCACCGCAGTTCGTGGTCTTCTCGTGGGACGGCGCGGGCGAGGACAGCCAGCGGCTGTTCTCCCACTTCCGCAAGGTGGCCCAGGCCAACCACGCGACGATGACGTACTTCCTCAGCGGCGTGTACATGCTGCCGAAGGAGAAGGCCGAGCTCTACAACCCCCCGCAGCACTCGCGCGGCAGCTCCGACATCGGCTTCAACGACGAGCGCGGCATCACCGACACCGTGAAGCAGCTGCGGCTGGCGTGGCTGGAGGGCAACGAGATCGGGACCCACTTCAACGGTCACTTCTGCGGGAAGACCGGCGTGGGCGCGTGGTCGGTCGAGGACTGGAAGGACGAGATCGCCCAGGCCAAGCAGTTCGTGAAGACCTGGAAGACGAACACGGGCCTCAACAAGGCGGCCCCGCTGCCCTTCGACTACGACAGGGAACTCGTCGGAGCCCGCACCCCCTGCCTGGAGGGGCAGAAGAACTTCATGGAGGCAGCCCGCCAACTGGGCTTCCGCTATGACACCAGCGGCGTCGACAACCAGGTCTGGCCCACCCGGAAGCAGGGCCTGTGGGACCTGTCCATGCAACTCGTGCCCTTCCCCGGCCACAAGTACGAGCAGCTCACCATGGACTACAACTTCATGGTCAACCAGTCCGGCACGGCCACGCAGGGCAACCCCGACAAGTTCGCGTTCTGGGGCGACCAGATGCGCGACGGTCTGCTGAAGGGCTTCTACCGGGCCTACGACGGCAACCGCGCGCCGCTGATCATGGGCAACCACTTCGAGTCCTGGAACGGCGGCACGTACATGCGTGCCGTCGAGGAGGTCGTCGAGCACGTCTGCAACAAGCCCGACGTCCGCTGTGTGTCCTTCCGCCAGTTGGCGGACTGGCTGGACGCCCAGGACCCGAAGACCCTGGCCAAGCTGCGCACGCTGGACGTCGGCGAAGCCCCTCGACAGGGCTGGGGCACCTTCCTGGCCGGCGGCCCGGCCCCGGCCCCGAAGGGTGTGCCCGGGGCGCAGGCGGTCAGACGGTAGGGGTGTACGGCGAAGGCGGCTCGATCGTCGTCACCGCCGTCGTCCCGGCCGTCATACGGAGGCGGTGACGCCCTCTCCGAGGACGAACCCGGGGTCGACCTGCGCCGCCAGGTCGACCCCGGTGCGTTCGTTGCCCCAGGATGCGGCGTTCTTCAGATGGAAGTGCACCATCTGCCGCGTGTAGCGCTCCCAGTCGCGTTGGTCGTAGGCCGCGTCGACGGTCGTCCGCAGCAGGCTCAGGGCGTGACGGTTGGCGTTCTCCAGGAGCTCGAACCGGGGTGGCCGGCCCTTCTCCATGGCGCGCACCCAGTCCGAGTGCCCGACCGTCGCGAGCAGGTCGTCCCCGACCTCGGCGCGCAGGAAGTCCAGGTCGTCCGGACCCTGCACCTTGTTGCCGACGACCTTCAGCTCGACGCCGAAGTCGCGGGCGTACTCCTTGTACTGGCGATAGACGGAGACCCCCTTCCGGGTCGGCTCGGCGACGAGGAACGTCACGTCGAAGCGGGTGAACATGCCGGAGGCGAAGGAGTCCGAGCCGGCGGTCATGTCGACCACGACGTACTCGTCACGTCCGTCGACCAGATGGTTCAGGCACAGCTCCACCGCTCCCGTCTTGGAGTGGTAGCAGGAGACCCCCAGGTCGGCGTCCGTGAAGGGGCCCGTGACCATCAAACGGACGGCGCCCCCGTCGAGTTCCACCGGCCGGGCGCACGCGTCGTACACCGGATTGCTCTCGCGCACCCGCAGCAGCCGGGAGCCCTCGCCGGGCGGCGTGGTCTTGATCATCGCCTCGGCCGAGGCGACGCGGGGGTTGGAGCCGCGCAGGTAGTCCTTGATCAGCGGCAGTCGATCGCCCATCGCGGGCAGTTGCGCGGCTTCCGCCTCGTCGAGGCCGAGCGCGGGGCCCAGATGCTGGTTGATGTCCGCGTCGACGGCGATCACGGGCGCGCCGCACGCGGCGAGGTGGCGGATGAGCAGGGAGGACAGCGTGGTCTTGCCGCTGCCGCCCTTCCCGACGAAAGCAATTTTCATGTTCACCAAGCGTAGTGTGCAGGTAGCTGTAGGTGACAGACGTCGTGAAGAAGACCACTCCATCGTGGGGCGCGGGCGTCGGTTGCGTAGGGTCGTACTCATGAGTACGACAGGCGCGTCCGCCGATCCGCTCGCGGCCCTGGGCTCGTTGCCCGGTGTGGCCGAGTCCGTGGAGTCCGTGCGCAAGGCCGTGGACCGGGTATACGGGCACCGGGTCATGCGCCGCCGCAGCACCGAGATCACCTCCGAGGCGGCCCTGCGCGGCGCGCGCGGCTCGGCGGCGCTGTCCGGGGCGGACTGGGCGCTCGAGGAGGTCCGCCGGCGCAGCGACTTCGGTGTCGACGGCGAGGCGCGGGTCATGGGAGCGGCACTGCGGCTGACTGCGGAGGCGGGCCAGTTGCTCTCCATCTGGCGGCAGTCGCCGCTGCGGGTGCTGGCCCGGCTGCACCTGGTGGCCGCGGCGAGCGGCGACGACGAGGTCGGGCGTCCGCGCCAGGCCGGCGAGGCGGTCGACGAGCCGCTGGTCGAGCTGCCGCTGCCGAGTGCCGACGAGGTGGCCGGCCGTCTGGAGGGGCTGTCCCAGCTGATCATCGCGGGTGGGTCCGCACCCGCGCTGGTGACGGCTGCCGTCGTCCACGGCGAGCTCCTGGCGCTGCGGCCCTTCACCTCGCACAACGGCCTGGTCGCGAGGGCCGCCGAACGCATCGTCCTGATCGGCAGCGGCCTGGACCCCAAGTCGGTCTGCCCGGCCGAGGTGGGCCACGCCGAACTGGGGCGGGCCGCCTATCTGGCGGCCCTGGGCGGCTATGCGTCCGGCGCCCCGGACGGCATGGCGGCGTGGATCGCCCACTGCGGCAGGGCTGTGGAACTCGGTGCCCGGGAGTCGACGGCAGTGTGTGAGGCGCTGCAGCGCGGAGCGGCTTAGCGGCCGCGAGCGGGGGGTCTGATGGGGGACAGACGCACGAAGACCCGATCGGGGACGGATCGACTGCGGTGGAAAAGCGTTGCGGCGGTACGAATTCTCGTACCGCCGCTGGCATGCTCACCCAGTTACCAAGCGTCCTCGATGTATTGCCCATCAGGCCGGGAACTTTGCCCGTCACTGGTGCGGCTGGCCCGTAATCGACGGGTCGACGTCGCGTGGGTACCCGGTGATCATGCGCGGTCCGTGGGGCCAAATGCGTTATTAAGGTGATCCTCTCGGATGTCCTTGGTCTCGCGGGCCGTTAAGTCCTTTGTACTCCAGGACCCAGGCAAGCGGAAGTGCTGGCAGCAGTTCTTTGCTTTTGCGTCCAAACGGGTTTCAAACGGGCGGTGCCGAAGCCGGCGGGACGGCCGCGTGCGCCGGCGCCGTCAGGCGACCGCCGCCCGCCGTCGGCTCGCGTACCAGACGAGGCCGGCCGTCGCGGCCGCCGCTCCTATGGCCGCGGCCGCGACGAGCGCCGGGCGGGGCGGTACGGAGAACGAGGAAATCCGCTGCTTGAGGCGGACCGGCCGGTGGAAGTCGAGGATCGGCCACCCGCGGGCCACGGCTTCGCGGCGCAGGGCTCGGTCCGGGTTCACGGCGTGCGGATGTCCGACCTCCTGCAGCATCGGCAGGTCGGTCGCCGAGTCGCTGTAGGCGTAGCAGCGCGAGAGGTCGTAGCCCTCGGACTCGGCCAGTTCCCTGATGGCCTCCGCCTTCGTCGGGCCGTACGCGTAGTACCCCACCTCGCCGGTGAAGCAGCCGTCCTCGCCCACGACCATGCGGGTGGCGACCACTCGGTCCGCGCCGAGCAGCTCCCCGATGGGCTCGACCACCTCGGCGCCCGACGTGGACACGATGACGACGTCGCGGCCGGCGGTGTGGTGCTCCTCGATCAGGGAGGCCGCCTCGTCGTAGATCAACGGATCGATCAGGTCGTGCAGAGTCTCCGCGACGATCTCCTTCACCTGGCGGACGTTCCAGCCGCGTACGAGGGCGGACAGGTACTCCCGAGTCCGCTCCATCTGGTCGTGGTCCATACCGCCCACGAGGAACACGAACTGGGCGTATGCGGTCCGCAAGGCCGCCCGGCGGTTGATCAGGCCGCCTTGGTAGAAGGACTTGCTGAAGGTGAGCGTGCTCGACTTCGCAATGACCGTCTTGTCCAGGTCAAAGAAGGCCGCTGTGCGGGGCAAGGAGTGGTTTTCCACAACCAAGAGCATAGGGGCAGCCCATTCGGCGTAAGGTGAGCGCGTGGGTTTGCCTGAGAGGGCTCTCGGGTACACCATGGAAGTCACGGATCGTTCGCGACCGTGCTAACCCGGTCCGACTCCTCCCCCCCCGAGTCGGCCGTGGAGACGACCCCCGCTCTCCCCCCCGGCGGGGGTCGTCGCATGTCCGGGTGGGTTTTCCCCTTCTGCAGGCGACCGGCGCGTCCCATCGAGGCGGCCTGAGGTCGTCCCTTTCACACGCCCGCTCGTGGTTACCGTGGGTAGTCGTCGGGCTGCTCTGCGGAAGTCGCACACAAGGTGGTGCGCGCGTCACCGGTACGGGTGACGGCGATATTCACAAGTGCCCACTCGTCCACAGTTATCCGCCAAGATCCACACGATTTCCGGGTTCGCTGCACCGTGATTCCGACACGCCCGCTCGTGCCGTCCGACTTCACACGGTCGGCTCCGTTCGGCGGCGTCCGCGGCCGGTTTCTGGCGGCCGTGCATAGGGAGACCGGATGCCGGTTCTTCACAGGTTCGGCAATCGCGGGGCCGCAGTGACTGTGCGCCTCGCGGCGAAGGGGAGGGACATCGTGACCGGAGCCGTCACACAAGACCTGCCGCCCACCGCCGGAGGGCGGCCGGGCAAGCCATTGATCGTCACGGAGGACGTGGACCTCCTCGATGATCTGCTGCGCCTCTGCGCCGCGGCCGGCGCCACACCCGAAGTGCACCACTCGGTGCCCAAGCGCCGGGGCAGTTGGGAATCCGCGCCCCTCGTCCTGGTCGGCGACGACGCGGCACCCCGTGTCCGCGGGGCCGCTCGCCGTCGCGGGGTGGTTCTCGTCGGACGCGACCAGGACGACTCGGGGGTGTGGCAGCGCGCCGTGGAGATCGGCGCCGACCACGTCCTGATGCTTCCCGACGGCGAGCAGTGGCTCGTCGACCGCATCGCCGACGTGGCCGAGGGCGTGGGCCGGCCCGCGCTCACCGTCGGGGTGATCGGCGGCCGCGGCGGCGCCGGAGCGTCCACGCTCGCCTGCGCCCTCGCCGTCACCTCCGCACGCGAGGGACTGCGCACCCTCCTGGTGGACGCCGATCCCCTCGGCGGCGGACTGGACGTGCTGCTCGGCGGGGAGAGCGCCGAAGGGCTGCGCTGGCCGGCGTTCGCCGCCTCGCGCGGCCGGGTCGGCGGCGGGGCGCTGGAGGAGTCGCTGCCCCGGCTGCACTCGCTGCGGGTGCTCAGCTGGGACCGGGGCGACTGCGTCGCCATCGCGCCCCAGGCCGTACGGGCGGTGCTCGCGGCGGCCCGACGCCGGGGCGGCACGGTCGTCGTCGACCTGCCGCGCCGCATCGACGACGGGGTCGCCGAGGTCCTGGCCCAGCTCGACCTCGGGCTCCTCGTCGTCCCGGCCGAACTGCGCGCCGTCGCGGCGGCGGGCCGGGTGGCCTCCGCCGTCGGCATGGTGGTGCGCGACCTGCGGGTCGCGGTGCGCGGCCCCTACGCCCCCGGACTCGACGACACCGAGGTCGCCGCGCTGCTCGGGCTGCCCCTGGCCGGGGAGGTGCCCGTCGAGTCGGGGCTGCTGCGACCGGACGGCGGCAAGGCGCCGCCGGGCGCGGCCGCTCGCGGGCCGCTCGCCCGTTTCTGCAAGGAGTTCTGGGAGCGGGCGCTGACCGAGGCGGGTGGCTCATGAGCACACCGCCGGGAGTCCAACGGGCGCGGACCGCCGGGACACTCCTGGACGGCGTACGGCAGTGGCTCGCCGAGAGCGGGTCCGAACCGACGCCCGCGCGCGTGGCGCAGGCCCTGCGCGAACAGGGGCGGGTCCTCGGGGACGCGGAGGTCCTCGGCGCGGCCGAACACCTGCGGTCCGAACTGATCGGAAGCGGCCCCCTGGAACCGCTGCTGGCAGACCCCTGGGTGACCGACGTTCTGGTGTCGGCCCCGGACCGGGTCTGGGTCGACCGGGGCGGGGGCCTGGAGCTGACCGGCGTCTCCTTCCCGGACGCGGCCGCCGTCCGCCGCCTCGCGCAGCGCCTGGCCGCGGTGGCCGGACGCCGGCTGGACGACGCCCGGCCCTGGGCCGACGCCCGGCTGCCCGACGGGACACGACTGCACGCGGTGCTCCCCCCGGTCGCCGTCGGCTGCACCTGCCTGTCGCTGCGCGTCGTACGGCCCCGCGCGTTCACGCTCGACGAACTGGTCGCCGCGGGCACGGTGCCGCAGGGCGGTGACCGGGTGCTGCGGGCGCTGGTGCGGGCGCGGCTGTCCTTCCTGGTCAGCGGCGGCACCGGCAGCGGCAAGACGACCCTCCTGAGCGCGCTGCTCGGGCTGGTCGGGCCCGGGGAGCGGATCGTGCTCGCGGAGGACTCGGCGGAGCTGCGCCCGGATCACCCGCACGTGGTCCGCCTGGAGAGCAGACCCGCCAACCAGGAGGGGGCCGGGCTCGTCACCCTGGAGGACCTGGTTCGCCAGGCCCTGCGGATGCGGCCGGACCGGCTGGTCGTGGGCGAGGTGCGCGGCCCGGAGGTCGTTCATCTGCTCGCCGCGCTGAACACGGGCCATGAGGGCGGCTGCGGCACGGTCCACGCCAACGCCGCCGCGGACGTGCCGGCCCGACTGGAGGCGCTGGGGACGGCGGCCGGGCTCGATCGTGCCGCGCTGCACAGCCAGTTGGCGGCGGCCCTGTCAGTGGTCCTGCACCTTGTGCGCGACCCGGCCGGTCGGCGGCGGATCGACGAGGTGCACGTCCTGGAGCGGGACCCGTCCGGGCTGGTGCGGACCGTGCCGGCACTGCGCTGGCGGGCGGACGCCTTCACCCACGAGCGGGGCTGGGAGCGGCTGCGGGAACTGCTGCGCAGCCATGAGAACGAGGAGACGGAGGAGGGAGAGGACCGTGATGGCTGAGATGCCGATGGCAGCGGCCGTGGCCTGCGCCGGAGCGGCTGCCTGGATGCTGGGCGGGGCGAACACGGGGGCCAGGCGCGCGCGGTTGCTGCTCGCCGGCGACAGGACGGTCGGCGGCGGGTCCCCGTCGTGGGAGCAGCTCAACAGCGAGCTGCGACGACTGCGAGCACGGTGGCGGCCCGAGTGGTGGGTGCCCGTCGTCGGACTGTTCCTGGCGGTGCTGGGCGGCTCCGTGCTGCCGGTCGTCGCGGGGGCGGCCGGGGTGCCGCTGTTGCGCCGGGCACGACGTGCCGCCGACGCGCGGCGGACACGGGAACGCCGGGGCGACGCGGTCATTGCGCTGTGCGCGGCGCTGGCCGGAGAGGTGCTGGCCGGCCGCCAGCCCGGTGAGGCGTTGCAGCGGGCGGCGCGGGACTCCGCGGGGCTGGGGGCGGCGCAGCCGACCGTGCTCGCGGCGGCACGGTTCGGCGGAGACGTGCCCGACGCCCTCACGGTGGCCGCACGGCAGCCGGGCGCGGAGGGGCTGCTGGGGCTCGCGGCGTGCTGGCGGGTGGCTGTGGACCGCGGCGCGGGCCTGGCGGCCGGGCTCGACCGCCTGGAGGAGGCGCTGCGGGCCGAACGGGACCAACGAGCGGATCTGCGGGCGCAGTTGTCCGGCCCACGCGCCACGGTCGTGATGCTCGCGGGTCTGCCGGCCTTGGGCCTTCTGCTGGGCGCCACGCTGGGAGCCGACCCCCTGCATGTCCTGCTGCACAGCGGACCGGGACTGGGCTGCCTGCTCATCGGCGGCGCGCTGGAGGCCGCGGGCGCGTGGTGGGCCCTGCGGATCGTGCGCAGCGCGGAGGCGACGTGAGGGGGGCGCGGCGGGCGGGGACGGCCGCGGCGGGGGTGGCCCGACGGTGGAGAACGGCGGCGACCGGGCGCGGTGTCGGCGCGCGGATGACGCGGACGGCGCGGACGACGGCGGTCGGGCCTGGAGTGCACGGGGAGCGGATGACATGGAGGGAGAGGGCATGGGCGGGGAAGTTGTCCACAGGGTGGGGGTGACCGTGGGGATCGTGGCGGCCCTCTGGTTGCTGGGACGTCGGCTGGGAAGCGCGCGAGGCCACCGCAGGGCGCGACGACGTCTGGCCGCAGTGCTGGGCGCAGGACGCCGGGCGCGGCAGCGGCCGCCGTTCGCCTCGCGGGAGGCCGTACTGCGGTGGCTTCCCGAGGCGTCGGTGGCCGGAGCCGGATGGCTGGTGTTCGGTGGCGTGACCGGCCTTGTTCCGGGGTTGGCGGCCGCGGTGGTACTCGGGCGATGGCGTCGTCGGCAGCGGCAGTCGGCGGCAGCGAGCGATGCCGACGCCCGCCTCGCCGCTCGCCAACTCCCGCTCGCCGCTGACCTGCTGGCGGCGTGCATCGCCGCCGGTGCCGGTCCGGTGGTCGCGGCGCAGGCCGTGGGCGAGGCCCTCGGCGGCCCGGTCGGGGAGGGTTTGGCGCATGGCGCCGCCGAGGTCCGGCTGGGCGGTGAACCGGCCCGGGCATGGCGGGGGTTGGCTTCGACGCCGGGAGCGGCGGCTCTGGCCGGGCTGCTGGAACGGGCCGACGTCTCCGGTCTGCCGGCGGCCGGACCGGTTGCCCGGCTAGCCGCCGACACCCGCGCCGAGTGGGCGCGTGCTGCGACGGCGAGAGCCCGGCGAGCGGCCGTCATGGTCACCGCGCCGGTGGGGCTGTGCTTCCTGCCCGCCTTCATCGCGGTCGGCGTGCTCCCGATCGTCATCGGGCTCGCGGGCGGAGTGATGGGAGGAGGTGGGCGGTGACAGCGGGGTGAGAGCGCCGCGAGACCGCGATGGAGCGCTGGAGAGCACGGTGATGAGCGGGACGCCGAAGGGCGGGAGCGCCAGAGCCGGCGGCAGAACCAGGGGTCGCGGCAGAGCCGGAGCCGGCGTCGGGACCAGAGCGGAGTCGGCGGCAGCGGCGGCGGGAGCAGGGCTGACGGCGATCGGCCGATCAGGACAAGCAGAGATCGACGGAACCGAACCTCACAGGGGTTGAAATGTACAAGACGGTACGGGCGCGGCTGTGTGCCCTGATGTGCAGGACGCGTACGGCGCGCAAGGACGCGGGGATGGTCACGTCCGAGTACGCGATGGGGATCGTGGCGGCCGTCGGCTTCGCCGTGCTTCTCCATCAGGTGGTGACGAGCGAAGGGGTCTCGGCGCAACTGACGGCCCTGGTACGGCAGGCGCTCAGTGCGGGCGCGTGAGCGTGGGCCGGTGCGGGAGCCTGCGCGGGAAGGCAGGCCCTGGAGCGGGCGGCCGCGCGTCCTCGCCGGGGACCGGGGGTTCGTGACGGCGGAGTCAGCCGTGGTGCTGCCGGTCCTGGTGGCCTTCGCGATGGCGCTCGTCTGGGGGCTGCTCGTCATGTCCGCCCAGATCAGGTGCGTGGACGCGGCCAGGGCCGGCGCCCGGGCCGCGGCCCGGCAGGATCCGGCCGACGCGGTCCTCGCGGTCGCCCGTGCGACGGCGCCGCGCGGAGCCGTGGTGACGGTCAGCAGGGAGGGAGATCAGGTTCGCGTCGTGGTCGTGGCGAAACCGCCGGCGTTGCGGGGGCTGCCTTTCGAGGTACGCGAGGAAGCCGTGGCGGCGGCGGAGGAGGCCCTGGCCGCCGACTCGGCCTCGACGTCGGCCTCTGGGGTGGGTTCGACGTCGGCCTCTGGGGTGGGTTCGTGAGCGCCGCCCGCCGCTTCGGGCGAGGGCGCGGGGACGCGGACCGTGGCTCCGCCACCGTCTGGACCCTCGGGGCGATGGCCGTGCTGTGTGTGGTGTTCGGTGCCGTGCTCGCCCTCGGGCAGGCCGTTGCGGCCCGGCACCGTGCCGCGGGCGGCGCGGATCTCGCGGCGCTCGCCGCAGCCGACCACTGGTCGGACGGCGTTGCGCAGGCCTGTGCTCGGGCAGACAGGGTGGCCCGGGCACAGGGCGCGCGGGTGGTGCGCTGCGCGGTCGTCGGCGAGGTCTCGGATGTGACGGCGGCCTCGGGACGGGGGCTGTTCGCAGCCGAGATGAGGGCTCGGGCGGGTCCGCCGGACGCGGTGCCGGCTCCGCCGGACGGGCCCCCGACGCTGCCGGACGCGGTGCCGGCGCCATTGCCAGGCGACGGCAAGGGTGGTGAGGGCGAGGGCACAGGCCACGGCCGGTCGGCGCCCCGGGAGGCCCCTCCAACTCACGCGACTCCGCGTGACCCTCCGCGCCCACCCCCGGCTGTCCCACCGACCGCCGTCAGCCCGCCGGCCCTCGCCACCTCACCGACCTTCGCTGTCCCACCGGCCCCGATCACCCCACCGACCCCGGTTACCCCTGCGACCCCGATCGCCCCTTCGACGTCGTTGTCCCCGAGGCCTGCTCCGCGGCTGCCGCCGCCTTCTCTTCGGGAGCCTCCCGCAGCAGTTCCGTGAGCAGGCGGACCGCGCCTCTCTTGTGCAGCGGATCGTTGCCGTTGCCGCACTTGGGGGACTGGATGCAGGACGGACAGCCGGCGTCGCACTCGCAGGAGGCGATGGCCTGGCGGGTGGCCGTCAGCCAGGCGCGGGCGGTATGGAACGCGCGCTCGGCGAATCCCGCACCGCCGGGATGGCCGTCGTAGACGAAGACCGTCGGCAGAAGCGTGTCGGGGTGGAGGGGCGCCGACACGCCGCCGATGTCCCAGCGGTCGCAGGTCGCGAAGAGGGGCAGCATCCCGATGGAGGCGTGCTCGGCGGCGTGCAGGGCGCCGCCGAGGATCTCGGAGTTGATCCGGGCGGCGTCGAGCTGGTCCTCGGTGACCGTCCACCACACGGCGCGCGTGCGCAGCGTACGAGGAGGGAGGTCCAGCTTCGACTCGCCCAGGACTTCGCCGGTGATGACACGCCGACGCAGGAAGGAGACGACCTGGTTGGTGACCTCGACGGAGCCGTAGCACAACCGGCCCTGACCCCACGGGACTTCGACGTCCGTCTCCAGGACGGAGATCGACGTGGTGTCGCGGGCGACGGTCGAGTAGGGCGGATCGGCCTGCTCGACCAGCGCGACGGAGTCCTCCAGGTCCAGGGACCGTACGAGGTAGGTGCGGCCCTGGTGGAGGTGGACCGCGCCCTCGTGGACGGTGGTGTGGGAGGAGCCGGCGTCGACCGTGCCGAGGAGCCGGCCGGTGCCGGCCTCGACGACCTGGATCGGCCGGCCGCCCTCGCCGCGGATGTCCGCGAGGTCGGCGGCCCGCTCCCGGCGGGTCCAGTGCCAGGCCCTGGTCCGCCGGCGCAGCAGCTTCGCGGCCTCCAGCTGCGGCAGCAGCCCCTCGGTCTCGGGGCCGAACAGGTCCAGGTCCTCGTCGGTCAGCGGGAGCTCCGCCGCCGCCGCGCACAGGTGCGGGGCGAGGACGTAGGGATTGTCGGGATCGAGGACCGTCGACTCCACCGGACGGTCGAACAGGGCCTCCGGATGATGGACGAGGAAGGTGTCCAGGGGGTCGTCGCGGGCGACGAGGACCGCCAGGGCGCCCTGTCCGGCGCGGCCTGCCCGGCCGGCCTGCTGCCACAGGGAGGCGCGGGTGCCCGGGTAGCCGGCGATCAGGACGGCGTCGAGTCCGGAGACGTCGATGCCGAGTTCCAGGGCGGTGGTGGCGGCGAGGCCGAGGAGTTCGCCCGAGTGCAGGGCCTGCTCCAGGGCACGCCGTTCCTCGGGGAGGTAGCCGCCGCGGTAGGCCGCGACACGCCGGGCCAGTGAACGGTCGACCTCGGCCAGGCGCTCCTGCGCGATCACGGCGATCAGCTCGGCGCCGCGCCGGGAGCGGACGAAGGCGACGGTGCGCACGCCCTGGACGGCGAGGTCGGTCAGCAGGTCGGCGGTCTCGGCGGTGGCGGTACGCCGGACGGGTGCACCCTTCTCGCCGACCATGTCGGTGAGCGGAGGCTCCCACAGGGCGAACACCAGTTCACCGCGGGGGGAGGCGTCGTCGGCGACCTCGACCACCGGGAGGCCCGTCAGGCGGCCCGCGGCCACGGCGGGCTCGGCAGCCGTCGCGGAGGCCAGCAGGAAGACGGGAGAGGCGCCGTAGCGGGCGCACAGGCGGCGAAGGCGGCGCAGCACCTGGGCGACGTGGGATCCGAACACGCCGCGGTAGGTGTGGCACTCGTCGATGACGACGTACTTGAGGGACTTCAGGAAGGAGGACCAGCGGGGGTGGGACGGGAGTATGCCCCGGTGGAGCATGTCCGGATTGGTGAGGACGTAGTTGGCGTACTGGCGGATCCACTCCCGTTCCTCGAACGGGGTGTCGCCGTCGTACACGGCCGGCCGTACGGCGTTGCCGAGAGGTTGTGAAAGTTCTTTCACGGAACGGCACTGATCGGCCGCCAGGGCCTTGGTGGGGGCCAGGTACAGGGCCGTGGCCCCGCGGCCGTTGGGGGCCTGTGAGCCGTCCAGGAGGGCCGAGAGGACGGGCACGAGGTACGCGAGGGACTTGCCGGAGGCGGTGCCCGTCGCGACGACCACGCAGTCGCCGTCGAGGGCGTGCTCGGCGGCGCGGGCCTGGTGCGCCCAGGGATGCTCGATGCCGCAGGCCTGCACGGCCGCGATGACCTCGGAACGAATCCGGTCCGGCCAGACGGCATGGCGGCCCGCGCGCGGGGGCAAGTGCTCCGTATGAGTGATGCGCGACGCCCGGCTCGGTCCCGGGGCGAGCCGGTCCAGGACCTCGCCCGGGGACAGGCGGGGCGCGGCCTCGGACGAGGGTCGATCGGATCGGTGATTCTTGGCCATCGGCACCGAGTGTGTCACTGGCGTGACGGACAATGGAGCCAAGGCGTCGTGCACGCCTGCCGGTAAGTGATTGAATGCCATCGCGGCTGGCGTACCGTCCCGGGGGCTCCTGTTCAGGTGTTCCGAGGGACGACCGCTCGATAGCAAGGTGCTGGAGGATCCGTGGACCTGTCCCTGTCGACCCGTACCGTCGGCGATCGTACGGTCGTCGAGGTCGGTGGCGAAATCGACGTATATACCGCGCCCAAGTTGCGCGAGCAGCTGGTCGAGCTGGTGAACGACGGGAATTTCCACCTCGTCGTCGACATGGAGGGCGTGGACTTCCTCGACTCCACCGGGCTCGGCGTGCTGGTCGGCGGCCTGAAGCGGGTGCGTGCCCATGAGGGCTCGCTCCGCCTGGTCTGCAACCAGGAGCGCATTTTGAAGATCTTCCGCATCACCGGTCTGACCAAGGTGTTCCCGATTCACACCTCGGTCGACGAAGCGGTCGCTGCCACCGACTGACCCATCCCGTCCCGGGTCGCCTCGCGCGGCCCGGGCACGGTTGGTCGAACGAAGAGGGGGGTCCGGTCCGTCATGGCCCGACCCCCTGACAGCACGCCCGTAGTTCCGAGGGGGACGTATGGCCACCGTTGAACTCCGCTTCAGCGCGCTTCCCGAGCATGTCAGGACCGCCCGACTGGTGGCGGCAGCGGTGGCGCGCAGGGCGGGAGTGGACGAGGCCGTCCTCGACGAGGTCAGACTCGCTGTCGGCGAGGCTTGTACCCGCGCTGTCGGACTGCACCAGAGCGTCGGCATCACCGCGCCGGTGAAGGTGTCGCTGATCGAGGACGAGAAGCAGTTCTCCATCGAGGTCGGCGACGAGGCCCCGCGGTCGGCGCCCGGTGACCGTGCGCCCGGTTCCGGCGGGGACGTGGAGGCCGAGGAGGACGAGATGGGCCTCGCGGTCATCAGCGGCCTGGTCGACGACGTGGAGGTCACCGCCGGAGAGCACGGCGGGTGGATCCGCATGACCTGGCCGAGGACGTCGGCGGTGAACACGCCGGTCTGAGTCGGCGGTGCCGGCCCGAGCCGGCCACGCCCGTCCCGGCCGGCCCGAGCCGGCCACGCCCGTCCCGGCCGGCACGCCGGCTTCGAGCCGGCCTTCGAGTTGCGTCACCTGGGTGGCGTCACGCGCAGGTGCATCACCCGAAGGGCCCCACTCAGGTGGGGCCCTTCGGCATGCGTACACCTGGGTACTCGTGCATGCTGACAGTGCTCTCGTGAAGTGAATCATGAAGTAAGTCATGAGGTGCATCATGAGAAGTGAGGCATCGGTGGCGAAAATCGACTGTAATTCGTGAAGCGGTTCACGATCAATGCCTTGAAGGCATTACTTGACGAAAAGGCGAATTTCGTTTCCCGCGCTCTGTTTTGATCAGGTTCCGGTACCTACAATCCGTCCACATCTTGAGCTCAGCCCAAGCGTCAAGGAGGACGAATGGCGGGGCTTTCTACCTCTCATCCGTTGAACGACCCGACAATCTACGCAGCCGCAGAACTGACCGACGCCAACCGCCTCCTCGTGGTGGTCATCGCGGTCGTGGCGCTGGCAGCGCTCGTGGTCGCGGGCGTACTGGTGCGCCAGGTGCTCGCGGCCGACGAGGGCACCGACAGCATGAAGAAGATCGCGGCAGCGATCCAGGAAGGCGCCAACGCCTATCTGGCCCGGCAGCTGCGCACCCTCGCCGTATTCGCCGTCGTCGTGTTCTTCCTGCTCATGCTGCTGCCCGCCGACGACTGGAATCAGCGTGCCGGACGGTCGATCTTCTTCCTGATCGGCGCGGGGTTCTCGGCGGCCACCGGCTATATCGGCATGTGGCTCGCCGTGCGCAGCAATGTGCGCGTCGCCGCGGCCGCCCGGGAGGCGACTCCGGCGGAAGGCGAACCCGAAAAGGATCTCACCGCCGTCTCGCACAAGGCGATGAAGATCGCATTCCGCACGGGCGGCGTCGTCGGCATGTTCACGGTGGGTCTCGGTCTGCTCGGGGCCGCCTGTGTGGTGCTGGTGTACGCGGCCGACGCGCCGAAGGTGTTGGAGGGCTTCGGTCTCGGCGCGGCCCTCATCGCCATGTTCATGAGGGTCGGCGGCGGCATCTTCACCAAGGCCGCCGACGTCGGCGCCGACCTGGTCGGCAAGGTCGAGCAGGGCATTCCGGAGGACGATCCGCGCAACGCCGCGACCATCGCCGACAACGTGGGCGACAACGTCGGCGACTGCGCGGGCATGGCGGCGGACCTCTTCGAGTCGTACGCCGTCACCCTGGTGGCCGCACTGATCCTCGGCAAGGCGGCCTTCGGCGACGCCGGGCTCGCCTTCCCGTTGCTCGTCCCCGCGATCGGCGTGCTCACGGCCATGGTCGGGATCTTCGCGGTCGCCCCGCGACGCACCGACCGCAGCGGCATGTCCGCGATCAACCGGGGATTCTTCATCTCCGCGGTGATCTCGCTCGTGCTGGTCGCCGTGGCCGTCTTCCTCTATCTCCCATCGAAGTACGCCGACCTCGACGGCGTCACCGACGCGGCGGTGCGGGCCAAGGACGGCGACCCGCGCGTCCTCGCCCTCGTCGCCGTGGCGATCGGCATCCTCCTGGCCGCCGTCATCCAGCAGCTGACGGGTTACTTCACCGAGACCACCCGCCGCCCGGTACGCGACATCGGCAAGTCGTCGCTGACCGGCCCCGCCACCGTCGTCCTCGCCGGGATCTCGGTCGGGCTGGAATCGGCCGTCTACACCGCCTTGTTGATCGGTCTGGGCGTCTACGGGGCGTTTCTGCTCGGCGGCACGTCGATCATGCTGGCGCTGTTCGCGGTGGCGCTGGCCGGCACCGGGCTGCTCACCACGGTCGGGGTGATCGTGGCGATGGACACCTTCGGGCCGGTCTCGGACAACGCGCAGGGCATCGCGGAGATGTCCGGTGACGTGAAGGGGGCGGGCGCGCAGGTGCTCACCAACCTCGACGCCGTCGGCAACACGACCAAGGCCATCACCAAGGGCATCGCCATCGCCACCGCCGTCCTCGCGGCTTCGGCGCTCTTCGGGTCGTACCGGGACGCCATCACGACCGGCGCGCAGGACGTCGGCGAGAAACTCTCCGGAGCGGGCGCGCCCCTGAACCTGATGATGGACATCTCCCAGCCCAACAACCTCGTCGGCCTCATCGCGGGCGCGGCGGTCGTCTTCCTCTTCTCGGGGCTGGCGATCAACGCCGTGTCGCGGTCGGCCGGTTCCGTGGTGTTCGAGGTGCGGCGGCAGTTCCGCGAGCACCCCGGGATCATGGACTACAGCGAGGAGCCGGAGTACGGCAAGGTCGTCGACATCTGTACCCGGGACGCCCTGCGCGAGCTGGCCACACCCGGACTGCTCGCGGTGCTCGCGCCGATCTTCATCGGGTTCACCCTCGGGGTCGGGGCGCTCGGCTCGTTCCTGGCGGGCGCGATCGGTTCCGGCACGCTGATGGCCGTCTTCCTGGCCAACTCCGGCGGCGCGTGGGACAACGCCAAGAAGCTCGTAGAGGACGGTCACCACGGCGGCAAGGGCAGCGAGGCGCATGCCGCGACGGTGATCGGCGACACGGTCGGCGACCCGTTCAAGGACACCGCCGGTCCCGCGATCAACCCGCTGCTGAAGGTCATGAACCTGGTGGCGCTGCTCATCGCGCCCGCCGTGATCAAGTTCAGCTACGGCGAAGACAAGAGCATCGGCGTGCGGATCGTGATCGCGGTCCTCGCGCTCGCCGTGATTGTGGCCGCCGTCTACGTCTCCAAGCGGCGCGGGATCGCCGTGGGGGACGAGGACAACGCGGGAACGGCGTCCAAGTCGGCCGATCCCGCGGTGGTTTCGTAGGACTGCTTATCAGGGCCCAGCTCAAGGGGCGGGCGGGCGGCGTGGGTGTCCGCGGCGCCCCCCCCCTGGGTTGGGGAAGTTAACAATCCCGGTCCCCTCAGTCTCTTTGTTCAAAAAACATAAATAATCTAGAAAGCCGGCAATGGTTAGTGGG
>NZ_JBHVYK010000012.1:5467-33499 GCF_042880855.1 Streptomyces sp. NPDC058291 | reverse complement strand
GCGCGGTCGGGTGGCGGCTTTTTTTTTATTATTCGATTTGTTGGTTTGTCTTGTTTTCCGGGCCCCAGTTCTGGGGGGGGGGGGGGGGGGGGGGGGGCCGCCCCGCCCGCCCGCTGTGTGGGGCATGTGACCATGCCGTGACCCTTCTCTCTCTTGGTGCAAACAGCTTCATTCATCTGCATAGCGGGCATTCGTTCTGGGGATGTCGCCCGGTTGGCGTGTATGTTCCGGGGCCGAGAGCCATGGAAGGGACCAATCCGGTGAACAAGAAGCTCGCGGCCGCACTGTCCGGCGGTGCGGTACTGGTACTGGCGCTGTCCGGGTGCACCAGCGGCGACGACGGCAACAAGGAACTCGACGCCTGGGCCAAGCAGGTCTGCGACGCGCTGCCCGCCCAGGATGCCAAGGTCGACGCGGCCAACGCCGCGATCAAGCAGGCCGCCACGGACAACAACGCCCCGGCGAACGTCCAGAAGACCGACTCGCAGGCCTTCCAGGACATGTCCGACGCCTACAACGCGCTCGCCCAGGCCGTCCAGAAGGCGGGGACGCCGCCCGGCGTCGACGACGGTGAGAAGAAGCAGAAGGACGCCGTCACGGCGCTCACCACGCTCTCGACCTCCTACGCCGGTCTCAAGAAGCAGGTCGACGCGCTGGACACGAAGGACCAGGCGAAGTTCGCCGACGGCCTGCAGAACATCGCCACCGACCTCGGCAAGCTCAGCAAGAGCGGCAACACCGCGCTCAAGAACCTCGAACAGGGCGACGTCAAGAACGCCATGGCCAAGCAGGAGAGCTGTAAGAAGGTCGCCTCCTCCGCCACGGCCCGCGCGACGACGAGCTGACGGCCCCACGGCAGCACGGCCACCGGGCGTTCGCGTCGGAGGGACGCCACCCGAGGGGCGACGGGGGACAATGGGGGGCGTGAGTAACGCCACCTCGTCCCCCCTGCCCTCAGCCGACCGCCCCGAGGTCGCCGCCCTGCTGCGCGAGGCCCTGCTCGCGGCCTCCTTCACCGCGGACGGCCTTCTCGAACTGCTCGGCGCCCCCGCCTACGCGGCTCTCGCGCGCAGCGAGACCGTGCCCGCGCTGCGCGCGACCCGCGGGGACACGCCGCTGGAGACGCTCGTCCGCCTCTTCCTGCTCCAGCAGTCGGTGCCGCACGCGCGCGTGGCGGCATTCCTGCCGGTACGCGCGTGCGTGGAGAGCGGCTGGCTCGCCCCCGCCTGCGCCGACGAGGTGGCCGCGACCGTCGACGTACGCCCCTACGGCGGGCCGGACGGCGAGGACTGGTTCATCGTCTCCGACCTGGGATGCGCGGTCGGCGGCGCCGGCGGCAGCGCGACCGGAGGCCGGCAGGCGGACGCGGAGGTCGTCCTGGGCGTGGGCGGCGCGTCGACGACCCTCGCCGGCATCACCGTCCGCAGGCCCGTCTCCGCCGCCCTCGACCTCGGCACCGGGTCGGGAATCCAGGCGCTGCACGCCGCCCGGCATGCCACGCGCGTGACGGCGACCGACCTCAACCCGCGCGCCCTGCACGTCACCGCGCTCACGCTCGCCCTGTCCGGAGCCCCGGCCGCGGAACTGCGCCAGGGCTCCCTGTACGAGCCGCTCCGCGACGACGAGACGTACGACCTGATCGTGTCGAACCCGCCGTTCGTGATCTCGCCGGGCGCCCGGCTGACCTACCGGGACGGCGGGATGGGCGGGGACGATCTGTGCCGCTCGGTCGTTCAGGGAGCGGGGGATCGACTGAACGAAGGCGGTTTCGCGCAGTTCCTCGCGAACTGGCAGCACGTGGAAGGGGAGGACTGGCAGGACAGGATCAGGTCATGGGTGCCACGCGGCTGCGACGCGTGGATCGTGCAGCGTGAGGTCCAGGACGTCACGCAGTACGCGGAGCTCTGGCTGCGGGACGCCGGCGACCACCGGGGAGACCAGGCCGAGTACCGGGCGCGCTACGACGCGTGGCTGGACGAGTTCGAGGCGCGCAAGGTGAAGGCCGTCGGCTTCGGCTGGATCACGCTGCGCAGGACGACGGCCGCGGAGCCCGTGATCTCGGTGGAGGAGTGGCCGCATCCGGTCGAACAGCCGCTGGGCGACACGGTCCTGGCGCACTTCGAGCGGCTCGACCACCTGCGCGCGCACGACGACGCGGCCCTCCTCGCCGGGCGTTTCCGCCTGGCCGCGGAGGTCGTCCAGGAGCAGGTCGGGCTGCCCGGCGCCGAGGACCCGGAGCACGTCGTGCTGCGCCAGAACCGGGGCATGCGCCGGGCCACCAAGGTGGACACGGTCGGCGCGGGCTTCGCGGGCGTGTGCGACGGTTCGCTGAGCGCCGGCCGCATTCTCGACGCCATCGCGCAACTGGTCGGCGAGGATCCGGTGCTGCTGCGGGACCGCACCCCGGCCCAGATCCGCCTGCTGGTGGAACAGGGGTTCCTCGAACCTGCGGAGTGATCCCGGACCCTGCGGGCGGTCCCGTTGCCCAGGCCGCGCCGCCTCGTCCGGTCTGCGGCCCGGACGGCTTGTCCGCGGTCCGTCTCCTTCGCGTCCCCCTGGTCCGCGGGCCACCCCCGTCTCCCGCTTGCGGCCCCGCTTGCCGTCGCCGTCCGGGGCACGCTCGCCGGTCGGCCGCCGCCCAGGGGGCGAACCGAGTCCGTCGCTCGTGCTCAGGGGCCGCCCCGCGCCTGCGCCCCCGACCGTGTCCCGGCGTTCACCAGGGGTTCGCCGGGTAGCCGTCCGCGCGTGCCAGTCTCCGGGGCCAGGGCGTGCGGGAGCGGGAGAACAGAGGCGGGGACGAGCATGGAAGGTGGGCCGGCGGTCTTCGCGGGGATGGCGTTCGTCCTGTTCGGAGGTGCGCTCTCGGTGTGGACCGCGGTCCGGGTGCGGCACCGCGAACCGGTGGCCCAGGATGTGAGCCCCGTCGCATCGGCGGCCCTCGCCGGCCTCGCCGCGGTCGCCACGCTGGCCCTCGGCGCGTGGTGCTTCGTCCGTCTCTGAGGCCGCCGGACGATCACGGCCGGACCGGGCGGGATCCCCGCGCGGACCACCGACGGGACCGTGTTCGAGGCCGTCTTCGCGGCGCGCGCCGGATCTTCGTTCGAGCGGCGTGAACCTGGTCCCGCCGGCAGAGGCGACGGCGACTTCCGGTCGCACGGAAAAGTGCCGGTCGGTACTCCGGGCGGCAGGAATGGCGGTAGTCGGGTTACCGTTCGAGTGGCCGTTGCGGGCTTTTCCCGTTTGACACGGGGGCGGGATGTACCGTCACACTCCGCAGCGTCCCCATGACCCGACCCCGGGATCAAGGCCTGGGGGGCCCCAGCGTCGATCCGGAGAGAAGAGCGAAGTTGTCCCCGACCAGCGAGACCGCACACGGCGGCCGCCGACTCGTGATCGTCGAGTCGCCTGCCAAGGCGAAGACGATCAAGGGTTATCTCGGCCCCGGCTACATCGTCGAGGCCAGCGTCGGGCACATCCGCGACCTTCCCAACGGCGCCGCGGAGGTGCCGGACCAGTACACGGGCGAGGTGCGCCGCCTCGGTGTGGACGTCGAGCACGACTTCCAGCCGATCTATGTCGTCAACGCCGACAAGAAGGCGCAGGTCAAGAAGCTCAAGGACCTGCTCAAGGAGTCCGACGAGCTCTTCCTCGCCACCGATGAGGACCGGGAGGGCGAGGCGATCGCCTGGCACCTCCAGGAGGTCCTCAAGCCGAAGATCCCGGTCAAGCGGATGGTCTTCCACGAGATCACCAAGGACGCGATCCGGGCCGCCGTCGCCAACCCGCGCCAGCTGAACCAGAAGCTCGTCGACGCGCAGGAGACCCGCCGCATCCTCGACCGCCTCTACGGCTACGAGGTCTCGCCGGTCCTGTGGAAGAAGGTCATGCCGCGCCTGTCGGCCGGCCGCGTCCAGTCCGTCGCCACGCGTCTCGTCGTCGAGCGGGAACGCGAGCGCATCGCCTTTCGTTCTGCCGAGTACTGGGACCTGACGGGCACCTTCGCGACCGGCCGCGCGGGAGACTCGTCGGACCCGTCGTCGCTGGTCGCCCGCCTGCAGGCCGTCGACGGCAGGCGGGTCGCGCAGGGCCGCGACTTCGACTCCCTGGGACAACTCAAGAGCGCGAACACCCTCCACCTCGACGAGGCGAACGCCCGCGCCCTGGCCGCCGCCCTGGAGAACACGCGGTTCGCCGTGCGCTCCGTCGAGTCGAAGCCGTACCGGCGCTCGCCGTACGCCCCCTTCCGTACGACGACGCTGCAGCAGGAGGCCAGCCGCAAGCTCGGCTTCGGCGCCAAGGCGACCATGCAGGTCGCGCAGAAGCTGTACGAGAACGGCTTCATCACGTACATGCGCACCGACTCCACGACGCTGAGCGACACCGCCGTGTCCGCCGCTCGTGCGCAGGTCACGCAGCTGTACGGGGCCGACTACCTGCCGGCGCAGCCGCGTACCTACGCCGGGAAGGTCAAGAACGCGCAGGAGGCGCACGAGGCGATCCGTCCCTCGGGCGACCGTTTCCGCACGCCCGCGGAGACCGGCCTCAGCGGCGACCAGTTCCGGCTCTACGAGCTGATCTGGAAGCGCACGGTCGCCTCCCAGATGAAGGACGCGACCGGCAACAGCGTCACGGTGAAGATCGCCGGCACGGCGGCCGACGGCCGGGACGTCGAGTTCAGCGCCTCCGGCAAGACCATCACCTTCCACGGCTTCCTGAAGGCGTACGTCGAGGGTGCCGACGACCCGAACGCCGAGCTGGACGACCGCGAGCGCCGCCTGCCCCAGGTCGGCGAGGGCGACGCGCTGTCCGCCGAGCAGATCACGGTCGACGGGCACGCCACCAAGCCCCCGGCCCGTTACACCGAGGCCAGCCTCGTCAAGGAGCTCGAAGAGCGCGAGATCGGCCGCCCGTCCACATACGCGTCGATCATCGGCACGATCCTCGACCGCGGTTACGTCTTCAAGAAGGGCACGGCGCTCGTCCCGTCCTTCCTGTCGTTCGCCGTGGTCAACCTTCTGGAGAAGCACTTCGGCCGGCTCGTCGACTACGACTTCACCGCCAGGATGGAGGACGACCTCGACCGCATCGCCCGCGGTGAGGCGCGGGCCGTGCCGTGGCTGAAGCGCTTCTACTTCGGCGAGGGCCCGGACGAGGGCGGCGCGGCGGACGCCGGCAACGGCGACGGGGACCACCTCGGCGGCCTCAAGGAGCTGGTGACCGACCTGGGCGCCATCGACGCCCGCGAGGTGTCCTCGTTCCCGGTGGGCGACGGCATCATGCTGCGGGTCGGCCGCTACGGCCCCTACATCGAGCGCGGCGAGAAGGACTCCGAGGGCCACCAGCGCGCGGACATCCCCGAGGACCTCGCGCCCGACGAGCTGTCCGTCGAGCTCGCCGAGGAGCTGCTCGCCAAGCCGAGCGGCGACTTCGAGCTGGGCGTCGACCCGGAGTCGGGCCACCAGATCATCGCCAGGGACGGCCGCTACGGCCCCTACGTCACCGAGGTGCTCCCCGAGGGCACCCCGAAGACCGGCAAGAACGCCGTGAAGCCGCGGACGGCTTCGCTGTTCAAGTCGATGTCGCTGGACACGGTCACGCTGGCGGACGCCCTCAAGCTGATGTCGCTGCCGCGGGTCGTCGGCGCCGACGCCGAGGGCGTGGAGATCACCGCGCAGAACGGCCGCTACGGCCCGTACCTGAAGAAGGGCACGGACTCGCGGTCGCTGCAGACCGAGGACCAGCTCTTCACGATCACGCTCGAAGAAGCGCTGGAGATCTACTCGCAGCCCAAGCAGCGCGGGCGGGCCGCCGCCAAGCCGCCGCTGAAGGAGCTGGGCGCGGATCCGGTCAGCGGAAAGCCGGTCGTCGTCAAGGACGGCCGCTTCGGCCCGTACGTCACCGACGGGGAGACCAACGCGACCCTGCGCTCCGGCGACAGCGTCGAGGAGATCAGCCCGGAGCGCGGCTACGAACTGCTCGCGGAGAAGCGCGCCAAGGCGCCGGTCAAGAAGACGGCCAAGAAGGCGCCCGCGAAGAAGGCGACGGCGAAGAAGGCGGCGCCGGCGAAGAAGACGGCAGCCAAGAAGACCGCCGCGAAGACGACGGCCGCCAAGAAGACGACCACGGTCAAGAAGACGGCGGCGAAGAAGGCGACGGCCTCCCCGGCGGCCTCGTCGGAGGACTGACGGCCCGACGGGTCCCGGCCCGACCGACCACCGTTTCTCCACAGCAGGTTCGCGAAACGAACGCCCCGGCATCACTTTGGTGTCGGGGCGGTCGTACCTGTGGACGGGGGCCCCGGTCTGTCCGTCGCGGCCGATAGGCTGAATGCATGACGCGAGCCGAGCAGCCAACGGCCCACCACCCGGCCCCGGACGACGCCCTGGTGGCGGACTCCCGCGAGCGCGCCGTGCGCGCCCTGTTGCGCGAGCCGCAGCTGAAGCGGCTCTGGAGCGCGCAGTTGGTGGGCGGAGTCGGAGACGCCCTCGCCCTCCTGGTGTTCGTCCTCCTCGTCCTCCAGACGGCCATCGCCGAGGGCTCCTTCGGAGGCGGCTACCGAGGCGTGGCGTTCGCAGTGGCGACCGTCTTCGGGGTACGGATCCTGGCCACTCTCCTCTTCGGCGCCGTGCTGCTGGGCCCGTTGACGGCACTGACCTCTCCGGAGGGTCCCCTCGACCGCCGGTGGACCATGGTCGGCGCGGACGGCCTGCGCGCCGCGCTGCTGATCGTCGCGCCCCTGTGGATCGACTGGACGCCGGACGACGCCCTGGCCCTGCTGCTCGTCACGGTGTTCGTGACGGGCGTCGCCGAGCGGTTCTGGACGGTCGCGCGGGAGAGCGCGGCGCCCGCCCTGCTGCCCGCCCCGCCCCCGGAGGGCGCGACCGTACGCCCGCTGCCCGACCACATGGACGCCCTGCGCCGGCTGTCACTGCGCACCGGCTTCGCGACGATCCCGCTGGGCGCCGCCACGCTCGTCGTCGCCGCCCTGCTCAACAACCTTCTGGGCACCGGGGTCGACTGGTTCGACCAGCACCAGGCGGCCCTCGCCTCGTACGTGGCCGGCGGCCTCTTCGCCGGGTGCCTGTCCATCGTGACCTTCCTGGAGCTGCCGGCGGTGCGCACCCCGCGCGCGCGGTCGCCGCTGGAGGGTCTGCGCCGCCCCAGGACCGCCACCGGCGTCGACTCGGGCCGCACGGGCGTGATCCCGCTCCTGGTGCTGGCCTGCGCCGCCGTCGCCGGCGCGGTCTCCGCCGCCGTCGCCGTGGCCGTGCTGCACGCCAAGGACCTGGGCGGCGGCCCCGTGCTGTACGGACTGCTCGTGCTCGGGCTGACCGGCGGAGTCGTCGTCGGCGTCCGGACGGCGCCGAAGGTGCTGGTGTCGCTGTCGCGACGCCGGCTGCTGGCACTGGCCATCGCCTTCACCGGCGTGGCGCTGCTCGCCGCCGGGCTGGTCCCGGACGTCACCAGCGTGCTGCTGATCACGGTCCTGGCGGGCGTCGGCGCGGGCGTCGCCGCGAACACCGGGCACGCGCTGCTCGACCAGGAGACCGAGGACCACCGCCGGACGCGGACGACCGAGCACCTGCACGCGGTCGTGCGGGTTCTCGTGGCGCTGGGCGCGGTGCTGGCCCCGCTGGTCGCGGGGCTCATCGGCCCGCACCGGCTGGACAGCGGCAAGTTCGTGTTCGCGCACGGCGGGGCCGCCTTCACACTGATGCTGGTCGGCGCGCTGCTGCTGCCGGTGGCCGCGCTGGTGCTGGCCAAGGTCGACGACCGCTCCGGCGTCCCCCTGCGGAAGGACCTGCGGGACGCCCTGCTGGGCGGCGACGACCCGGTGACGGCACCGGCCGGGAACGGCTTCTTCATCGCCCTGGAGGGCGGCGACGGGGCCGGAAAGTCCACCCAGGCCGAAGCGCTCGCCGAGTGGATCAGGGCCAAGGGCCACGAGGTCGTCCTCACCCGCGAGCCGGGGGCCACGCCCGTGGGCAAGCGGCTGCGCTCGATCCTGCTGGACGTGTCCAGCGCCGGCCTGTCGCACCGGGCGGAGGCCCTGCTGTACGCGGCGGACCGCGCGGAGCACGTCGACACGGTCGTGCGACCCGCCCTGGAGCGCGGAGCGGTGGTCATCACCGACCGGTACGTCGATTCGTCCGTGGCCTATCAGGGCGCCGGCCGTGACCTGTCCCCGACCGAGATCGCGCGGATCTCGCGCTGGGCCACGGACGGGCTGGTGCCGCATCTGACGGTCCTGCTGGACGTGTCCCCGGAGGCCGCCCGCGAGCGGTTCACCGAGGCGCCGGACCGCCTGGAGTCGGAGCCGGCGGAGTTCCACGCGCGGGTGCGCGCCGGCTTCCTCACGCTGGCCGCCGCCGACCCCGGCCGCTACCTGGTCGTCGACGCGGCGCAGGAGCCCGAGGCGGTCACGACCGTCGTCCGGCACCGCCTCGACCAGTTGCTGCCCCTGTCCGAGGCCGAGATCAAGGCCCAGGAGGAGGCGCGCAGGAAGGCCGAGGAGGAGGCCCGCCGCAAGGCCGAGGAAGAGGCCGCCCGCAAGGCCGAGGAGGAGCGCCTGGAGCGTGAGCGCCAGGAGCAGCTCGCCAAGCTGCGCGCCGAGGAGGAGGAGCGCAAGCGGCGCGAGCTGGAGGAGGCGCAGCGGCGCGAGGCCGAACGGCAGGCCGAGGAGGCGCGGCTGCGCGCCGAGGAGGCACGCAGGCGTGCCGAGGAGGAGCGGGTCCGGCTCCTCGCGGAGGAGAAGGCCCGCGCCGAGGAGGAGGCCCGCCGCAAGGCGGAGGAGGAGCGGCGCCGCAAGCAGGCCGAGGAGGAGGCCCGGCTGCGCGCCGAGGCCGAGAGCCGTCGGCTGGAGAAGCAGCGCAAGGCCGAGGAGGCGCTGCTGCGGGCCGAGGAGGCCCGGCGTGCGGCGGAGCAGGCCGCCGCGGCGGCGCAGGCCGGCCCGAAGCCGGCCCGCCCCCGGCCGGCCGCCGCACCGGCGGTCCCGCCGGAGGCCGCGACCGTCGCGACGCCGGTGGTGACGCCGACGAACGCGTCGGGCGGACCGGTGGACGAGACGGCGGTGCTGCCGCCGGTCCGGATGGACGAGGACCCCGAGCAGCCCTCCCGCCCGTCCGCGAAGTCCCCCGCGAAGCCGGCCCCGGCCGGAGGAGCCGACGCGGAGGTGACGGCCGAGCTGCCGCAGCCGCCGGCGGCGCCGGCGAGGGCCGAGGACGAGACGGCGGTCCTGCCTCCGGTGCGCGGCCGGAGCGGCCAGAGCGGTCAGCAGGGTCAGCGCGGTCCCCGTGGCAAGCGTGCGGCCGGTCCCGAGGACGAGACGGCCGTGCTGCCCCCGGTGCGGGGCGACAGCCCTTCGGGCCGGGTGCCGCGGGGCTACTTCCGGGACGAACGAGACGAACAGGGCGAGCGGGGCGGGGCCCGGCCGGACGGGGCCGACGGCCGCACCCGCGAGCTGCCGCAGGTCGACGAGCAGGGCGAGCCCCGGCAGCGGCCGCGCTCCGACTGGGCCGAGGAGACCCCGCTGGACGATCTCCCGACGCTCGCGGACGAACTGCTGGGACCCCACCGGGACGACGACGGGCCCGACGCGGGCCGGGGCCGCGGCCGACGCCGCTGAGCGCGGCCCCGGCCCGCCGGTCGCCGGTCGCCGCGCACCGAGCTGTGGCCCCTGGGCCGTAGATCGGAGGTCGGCAGATCCGTAGGCGGCAGATCCGTAGGCGGCAGATCCGTAGGTCAGCAGGTCAGCAGGTCCGGCTGTTCGCCGCCGCCGCCGCCTCGCCGAGTGCGCGGCCCGCGCCGGGTGCCGGGGTCGGGCGGCCGTCGGCCGGCAAGCAGCGGAGGAGAGGGCGGTCCGCGGCCGTGCCGACGCAGCGCGGCCGCCGGCGGGCGGGCCGGATTGTCAGTGGCTGCCCGCACAATGGAACCCGCAGCGCGAAACGTGACGAAAGGGCGGCGTGACGCATGACCGTGTGGGACGACCTCATCGGCCAGGAGAGGGTGAGCGAGCAGCTGGCCGCCGCCGCTCGGGACGCCGACGCGCTCGTCACCGCGGCCACCGCCCGCACCGCCCCGCCGGAGGCGTCGAGGATGACGCACGCCTGGCTGTTCACCGGCCCGCCCGGCGCAGGCCGCACCCAGGTGGCGCGGGCCTTCGCCGCCGCGCTGCAGTGCGTGAGCCCGGACCGGGCGCTCGGCGGCATCCCGGGCTGCGGGTTCTGCGACGGCTGTCACACGGCGCTCATCGGCACCCACGCCGATGTCACCACCGTCGCCGCCGTCGGTTCGCAGATCCTCGCCGAGGACATGCGCGACACGGTCCGCAAGTCGTACACCTCGCCCGCCACGGGCCGCTGGCAGGTCATCCTCGTCGCGGACGCCGAGCGGCTCAACGAGAAGTCCGCCAACGCCGTCCTGAAGGCGGTGGAGGAGCCGGCGCCGCGCACGGTCTGGCTGTTGTGCGCGCCCTCCCTGGAGGACGTGCTGCCCACGATCCGCTCCCGCTGCCGGAACCTGAACCTGCGCACGCCCTCGGTCGACGCCGTCGCCGACATGCTGGTACGGCGCGAGGGCGTCGAGCCCGCCGTCGCCGCGGCCGCGGCCCGCGCCACCCAGGGGCACGTCGACCGGGCCCGGCGGCTGGCCACCGACCCCGCCGCGCGCGAGCGCCGGGCGGCCGTGCTGAGACTGCCCCTGCGCGTCGACGACGTCGGCGGCTGTCTCAGGGCGGCCCAGGAACTGGTCGACGCGGCCGCCGAGGACGCCAAGCAACTCGCCGAGGACATGGACGGCAAGGAGACCGAGGAACTGAAGGCGGCACTGGGCGCGGTCCAGGGCGGCCGGATGCCCCGCGGCACGGCCGGCGTGATGAAGGACCTGGAGGACAAGCAGAAGCGCCGCAGAACGCGTACCCAGCGCGACAGCCTCGACCTCGCGCTCACCGACCTGACGGCCTTCTACCGCGACGTCCTCGCCCTCCAGCTCGGCTCCCGGGTCGCGATCGCCAACGCGGACTCCGCGGAGGCGCTGGAGCGGCTCGCCCGCGGCAGCAGACCGGAGTCGACCCTGCGCCGCATCGAGGCCATCGCCGCGTGCAGAGAGGCCCTGGACCGCAACGTCGCTCCGCTGCTGGCCGTCGAGGCGATGACGATGGCGCTCAGAGCGGGCTGACATGCCGGACCGGCGCCGGTCCTCGGCCGAGGAGCGGGCGCGTCGGCGGCCCCTGGACGGCGTGTCGACGGCTTTCGGACGGCCGGCGACGGGGTGGCGACGCAGCGGCACGTCGACCGGGGGTTGACGGGGTACCTCGTCCGTGGCACTTGGCGCACGCGCCGCGTTCATGCCGTTGCCCACAGTTACGCTCGTTGAATGCACTTCAGGCGCTCTCTTCGCAGGTCCCGTGGCGGCGTCACGCTCCTCTCCCTCGCCGCGCTGCTCGTCTCCGGCTGCTCCGCCGACGGGTCGGCCGGCTCCGCCGGTTCGACGGCGGTGGCAGCGCTCGCCGCGCTGCCGCGGGCCACGCCGTCGGCGCTCTCGCCGTACTACGGACAGAAGCTGAGCTGGCGCGACTGCGGCGTTCCCGGCTTCCAGTGCACCACCATGAGAGCGCCGCTCGACTACGCCGATCCGGGGGCGGGCGACGTCCGGCTCGCCGTCTCCCGCAAGAAGGCGACGGGCCCGGGCAAGCGGCTCGGCTCGCTGCTGGTGAACCCGGGCGGCCCGGGCGGTTCGGCGGTCGGCTACCTCCAGCAGTACGCCGCGATCGGTTACCCCGCAGGGGTCCGCGCCCGCTACGACATGGTCGCCGTCGATCCGCGGGGCGTGGCCCGCAGCGAGCCGGTGGAGTGCCTCGACGGGCGGGCGATGGACGCCTACACCCAGACCGACACCACCCCCGACGACCAGCGGGAGCGCGACCGGCTGGTCGACGCCTACCGGAAGTTCGCGGAGGGCTGCGGAGCGCACGCGCCGAAACTGCTGCGGCACGTCTCCACCGTGGAGACGGCCCGGGACATGGACATCCTGCGGGCGGTCCTGGGCGACCGGAGACTGACGTACGTGGGGGCGTCGTACGGCACGTTCCTCGGTGCGACGTACGCGGGCCTGTTCCCGGACCGGGTGGGCCGCCTCGTCCTGGACGGCGCGATGGACCCCTCGCTGCCCGCCCGCCGGCTGAACCTGGACCAGACGGCGGGGTTCGAGACGGCCTTCCAGTCGTTCGCGAAGGACTGCGCGCGGCACTCCGACTGCCCGCTCGGCGGGAAGGGCGCGAAGCCCGCCCGGGTCGGCGCCGCCCTCAAGGCCTTCTTCCGCAAGCTCGACGCGCACCCGATCCCGACCGGCGACGCGGACGGCCGCAAGCTCGGCGAGGCCCTCGCCACCACCGGAGTCATCGCGGCGATGTACGACGAGAGCACCTGGGAGCAGTTGCGCGAGGCGCTGACCTCGGCGATCAAGGAGCACGACGGCGCGGGGCTGCTCGCCCTCTCCGACGGCTACTACGAGCGCGACCCGGAAGGCCGCTACGCCAACCTGATGGCCGCGAACGCGGCGGTCAACTGCCTGGACCTCCCCACGGCCTTCGGCACCCCGGACCAGGTGGAGAAGGCGCTGCCGTCCTTCGGGAAGGCGTCCCCGGTCTTCGGCGAAGGCCTCGCCTGGGCCTCCCTGAACTGCGCGTACTGGCCGGTCGGGCCCACGGGCGCGCCGCGCCGCATCGAGGCGAAGGGCGCCGCCCCGATCGTCGTCGTCGGCACGACCCGCGACCCGGCGACCCCGTACCGATGGGCCCGCTCCCTCGCGAGCCAGCTCGCCTCGGGCCGCCTCCTCACCTATGAGGGCGACGGCCACACCGCCTACGGCCGCGGCAGCGCCTGCATCGACTCCGCGATCAACGCCTACCTCCTCCACGGAACGCCTCCGGCGCGGGGAAAGCGCTGCTCATAGCCCCACCGTCGACCCCGCGTCGCCCTGGTCCCGGGCTGGTTCGGAGCACCCTTCGAAACTGTGTAGACTTACCGACGTTGCTGATCGCACCATGGTGCGGACAGCGCGCCGCCTTAGCTCAGATGGCCAGAGCAACGCACTCGTAATGCGTAGGTCTCGGGTTCGAATCCCGAAGGCGGCTCTGCCGAAGCCTCAGGACTCACTCGCCGTGACCTGGGGCTTTTGCTTATCCCGGATACGGCGGTGGCGGCGAGCGCGGGCCGCGCGGCTGTGTTTCGCGGCGACTTGACAGCCTCTGGGGGTCTCGGTCGACTGCCGAATCCCGTGGGCATAGCGTCGAGGCGTGATGACGGCTGAAGCTATGAGGCTCCTCAAGGAGCTCGCCGCCGAGGGGGTCTCGCCCTGGTGGGAGGCGTGTCCGTGGGAGCCGCCAACGGTTGTTGACGCCGTGTCGTACGGGTTCCGGGGCATCCGGATGCCGTTGGGGGCTCCGAACGGCATGGTCCGGGCGGCGTGTGACGCGCTGCGGGCGAGCGGCGGCTTCGTGGCCTTCGCCGCAGCGGCGTTCGACGGGGTGGACGATCCCTCGGCGTGGGTGGCGGCGGCGCGCGTGCTGCGCAGTGGAGTGGACCGGCCGAACCTTCTGGTCGGGGTTCCGGCGAACCGGGCCGGGATCGACGCCGTGGCAGGCTGCCTCGCCGAGGGTATCGGCGTGGAGTCCACCGGTGTGTTCTCGGTGCCGCAGTACCGTGCGGTCCTGGACGCTCAGCGCACCGGTCTGGAGCGGGCCCGGGCGCGCGGGGTGGAGGTGGAACCGCTGGGGGTGGCCACGTCCTGCGATCTCGGGGCGCTGGACGCGGCGGTGAACGCCCGCCTCGACGGGCTGCCCGACGCCGCGTCGAACGCGTTGCGCGACACGGCGGGACTGGCCACCGCCCGTCTGCTGTACCGGACGCGGGAGACGGCGCTGGCCTGCGGGCGCTGGCAGAGCCTGCGGGAGTCCGGCGTCCGTCCGCCGATGCTGTTGTGGGCCGAGACCCGGCCCGAGCAGGTGCGGTCCCTGGTCAGCTGGAACACCGCTCACGCACTGACCCTGGAGACGGCGGAGGCGGCGGCCCGCGGGGGCGGGCTCGAAGGCGACACCCTGATGGGACGGCATGAGCAGTCCGCGCGGGTCCTGCGCCTGCTCGCCGAGTGGAATGTGGACGTCGAGGCCATCGGCGTGGAGTTGCTGCGGGCCCGGTTCGGCTGACGGGGCCGGGCCCGCGGCGCGTTCCACGTGAAACACGCACGCCCGACGGACGTACGCCGCCCGACGGATGCTGTTGGTCCGGGGGCGGCTGTGCCGGGGGCGGGGCGCGGTGGTCCATGTCGGCGTCCCCGCCCGGGGACAGCCGGTCAGGCGGTGGGGAGGATCTGGAGGAGCAGGTGCTCGACCAGGTCGTCGCCGTACTCCCCTTCCCGGATCGGGCAGGCGGTCAGCACGCGCAGTTCGCGGCCGGTCTCGGCGGCTATCCGGGTCAGGTAGGGGTAGTCGCCCCGGCTGCTGAAGTGCAGCAGGGCCCGGCCGCCGGGCGTCGTCCGTAGGGGCGCCTGCTCCAGGTAGCGGCGGTGCGACCGGTATCCTGCGTCGACGTAGGCGCGTTCGTGGTCCGACTCGTAGCGGTACTGGTCGGGACCGAGGACGTAGTTCGAGCTCCAGAAGACGGTGTCGAAGCGCTCGTCGGCGTCGAGTCCGGAGAACAGGTCGCCCTGCACGCTTCTGACCCGGTCGGCCATGCCGTGGCGGCGGGCGTTGACGGCCGTGTTGCGCACCGCCCGCGGGTTGATGTCCGAGGCGACGACCGGGCCGTGGCCGGCCAGTGCGGCGGTCACCGCGATGACGCCCGTGCCGCTGCCGATCTCCAGGAACGAGCCGTGGTGCGTGCGGCCGTCGCCGGGCTCGCCGAGCCCGAGGAAGTCCAGGGCGACGCCGGTCGAGGGCGAGTACACCGGCGCGAACACGCCGTCCAGGAGGTCCCATTGCCGTCCGGCCAGGGGGAAGACGGAGGGTCGGTCCACACGGCAGAGGGACTGGCGGCTGCGCTCCAGCGAACGCCGATAGTCCTGCACCTGCGATGTGTACGGCATGAGTTCTCACCTGTTCCGGTCGGCTGGGCGGCGTCGCCCTGTGCGATGCCCGTAGTGCTGAGCGTGACGGGTGGGGCGGGGTGACGGAAGGTGCTCCGACGACAGCACTGGGGCGCCGAGGAGGTGATCGCGCCACCGTCAAGGGGCGTGAACTGGCCTTACGCCCCTTGTTCGGCCGGGAAGTTGTTGACCGGTACGCGAAATTCGATTTAGCTTTCCATCGATCCGCACATTTGCTCGGGGGGAGCCGCAGCGTGCCGACTGCTGGAGGACCGCTCGACGGGTACGCGCTTGCCATGCTCGACCTGCTGGCACGGGAGGCGCCCGCCGAGCACTTCCAGGAGCTGGTCCGGCAGGCCGCCGAGGAGGGAGCCTCCGAGGCCGATCTGGCGGGGATCGTCGCCGCGAAGAACCGTTCCCTGGAGGTCAGGCAGCTTTTCGCGCGTCGCCAGCAGCGCGAGGCCGGCCTTTCGGCGCTGGTGGACACCGCGCGTGACCTGACGCAGCGGTACAACCTGGACAGCCTGCTGGCCGTCATCACGCGCAGGGCCCGGCTGTTGATGGGCCTGGACATGTCGTGGGTGAGCCTGCCCGGTGAGGACGGGGCGTCCCTCGTCCGGGCCGCCGACGGACACGCCTCGTCGATCACCGTCGGGTTCGGGGTGCCGAGCGGCGGCGGGGTCGGCCGGCACGCGCGGCAGCGGTCCGCGCCCTTCTGGACGCCGGACTACCTGCAGGACGAGAGCTTCGTCCACAACGAGGCCATCGACCATGTGGTGCGCTCCGAGGGGCTGCGGGCCATCATGGCCGTCCCGTTGCGTCACGAGCACTCGACCCTGGGCGTGCTCTACGTCGCGGACCGCAACATCCGTCACTTCCTGCCCAATGAGATCTCGCTGATGACCTCGCTGGCCGACCTGGCGGCCGTCGCCCTCGAGCGGACCCGGCTGCTGGAGCAGACCCGGACCGAGGTCGCGGCGCTGGCGGGCGACGTCTCGCAGGCCATGGACTCCTCCGCCAGCGTGCGCAGGCTGCACAGCGTCCACCGAGGTCTGATCGACCTGGCGCTGGGCGGCGGCGAGCTGACCGCGCTCGCGGAGCGGGCGGCCGCCGACCTGGGCGGATCGCTGCTGGTGCGGGACACCGTCAGCGAGGACCTCGCGCACACGGCGGGCTTCCCGGCTGTTTTTTCAGGTCCCGGGTCAACCCGCGTAGACGGCGTGGACATGTCAGGAAATGGGGACGCGCCGGACAGCGCGGACCACGCGGACCACGTGGCCCAGGTGGCCGACCTGGCCGACCTGGCCGACGTGGACGACGAGCTGATCGACCGGATCTGCCTGGACGCGCAGGCCGTCGGCGGTCTCGTCCGGTGCGACGACGGGGCGGGCGGCGTGCTGTCGGCGTGCCCGGTCACCGGCGGTACGGAGAGCCTCGGGACCCTCGTGCTGCGCAACGCGCGCACCCCGTCCGAGGAACAGGAGCAACTGCTGGGCCTGGTCGCCCAGGCCGTCGCCGTCCAGCTGCTGATGCAGCGCAGTTCGGCGGTGGCCGAGGGGCAGGTCAGGGACGAGCTGCTGCACGATCTGCTCCATGTCTCCCAGCTGCCGCCGGGGCAGCTCGCGGCCAGGGGCCGTCGCCTCGCGGTCGACCTGGGCGAGCCGCACGTCGTCGTCGTGGTCCGTCCCGAGGGCGGTTCGCAGAGCCGGGCCAACGCCTGGGCGGCGTCGTACGCGCACCGGCTGTCGGGGCTCAAGTACGTCGACGGCGGCCACATCGTGTTCCTGCTGCCGGGGGACGAGCCGGCCGGCGCGGCGCGGACCGTGCAGCGGGAGCTGTCGGCCGTGCTCGGGCATCCGGTCACCGGGGGCGCGGCCGGGCCGACCGGCGCGCCCGACGACGTCCGGCACGTCTACCGCGAGGCCCAGCGGTGCCTGGACGCGCTGACCGTGCTGGACGGCACGGGCGGTACGGCGTCGCCCCGGGAACTGGGCTTCCTGGGGCTGCTGTTGTCGGAGAAGCAGGACGTTACGCGGTTCGTCGGCTCGGCGATCGGGCCGGTGCTGGAGTACGACCACCAGCAGTCGACGGAGCTGCTGCGGACCCTGGAGTCGTACTTCGCCTCCGGCAGCAGTCCCACGCGGGCGGCCGAGCTGCTGCACGTGCACCCGAACACCGTCTCACGGCGGCTGGAACGGATCACGGACCTGCTGGGTCCGCACTGGCAGGAGCCGGCTCAGGCCCTGGAGGTGCAGCTGGCGCTCCGGCTGCATCGCACCCGGCACCTGCTGGCGGACGGTCTCGGCGACGGCGCACGGCCGCCCGGTCAGGCGCTGCGCGCCTCCTGGGCGCCGAACACGCCGTAGTCCGCGTCGGCGAGCGTCCGCGCGGCGTAGGCGACCGAGGCCAGCGTGGTGTGCCGGTGCCAGCCCTTGAACGACCGGCCCACGAAGTCCTGCAGCCCGACCTCCCGGCCCGCGGTGGTGCAGTCCCGGGTCACCCGTCGTGCCAGTTTGGCCAGTCTCAGCAGGACCGGCACCGCGGTGCGGTCCAGGTCGGTGAGCCAGAACTCGGTCGGCGGCCGGCGCGGATCGACCCACTCGCCGAGCAGCAGCCCCGGCCGTCCGTCGCCCGCGCCGGCCGCCCCGGGCAGGGCCACCGGAACGCCCACCACCAGCGAACTGCGCACGGCCGCCGGGCCGCTCAGCGGGTCGGCCCAGCGCACCGGTCGGCGCAGCGCCCGGACCGAGTCGGCGATGCGCTCCGCGCTCAGCGGGCCCGCGCCGAAGCCGGGCAGCGACGGCTCGCGCACGGTCAGGGCGGTGGCGCCGGAGACCCTCACCAGCAGCGGCACCCCGGCGGCGCGGTACCGCCGTGCCGTCGCGCCCAGGTCCGGGCCCGCCGCGCCCAGCACCACGGGTCGGCGCGGCACCCGCCAGGCGAGCGTGGACCGCACGACCGCCGCCGCGCACTCCTCCAGCGTCTCCTCGACCACGTCGTCGGGGATGTCGGCCCGGCGCCGCCGCTCCGGATCGCGGATCCAGCCGCCGGGCAGGTGCAGCCGCCAGTTGACCGGAGCGCTGGACCGCTCGGAGGCGAACCAGAGCCCGAACGCCTGCTGACCGTTGTCGGGCCGGCCGGGGCGGGGCACCGCGGACCGGCCGACGCCGACCGAGTGCTCGCCGACCTTGGGGATGGTCATCGGCTGGACCACCCAGGCCGACGGCGTCATGGCGTCCTGGAGGCGGCCGGCCAGCGCCTCGCGCATCGGCGACCAGGACCAGGTGGAGGCGGCGATGAGGTGGTGCAGGCTCTGCTCGGCCGCGCCGCCGCCGACCGCGGAGGCGATCCGGCGCACCGACTTGCGGCCGTCGGCGGCGAGCAGACCGCGCACGTACTGCTCGGCCCACCAGCGCTGGTCCTTCCTGCGCAGCGCCCGGGGGAACAGGGCGGCGGACAGCTCCGCGACGACGTCGGCCGGCTGGTGCACGTCCGCCCAGCCGGGGTCCGCCCAGGGGCCGCTGAAGACGGCTGTGCTCATGGTCGTGCTCATGGTCCTTGCCTGCCTCTCGCCGCTGACCTCTGACGGGTCCCACCCTGCCCAGTCGCCTGCCGTCCGGACGAGGTGCGGCGGGAACCCTGTCGGGGCGGCGCGGTGGTGGCCGGACCACCATCGGCGGCCGCGACACACCGGACGGACGGGACGGGAGCGGCCGCGCGGAGGTGGGCCGGCCATCGCCACGGCCGCGGACTCCGCCTGACACGAGGCGACCTGACGGACTTTCCCGGACCTGATGAGGATGCGGGACGGCACTTGAGACACCCCCGGCCCGCTTCGCACAGTGAGTCCCGTGATCAGCGCTCGGCACCGGGCCCGACAGCGGGGCCGCCGAAGCGAGCCGAGTCCTCGTCCCACCGTCCGGGGGTAGTCCATGCCGTCACCGCAACTCGCCGACGCCGTCGGCGCGCACCGTGAGAAACACGCCGACCGGGTGGCGTTGTCCTGCTGCCACCGGAGCGTCACCTACCGGCAACTGGACGTCCTCACACGGGCGTTCGGCGACCAGCTGGAGCGCATGGGCATCGCCCCGGGCGCCACGGTGTGCGTTCCTGCGCACAAGACGCCGGAGACCGTCGCGCTGCTCCTGGCCGTGTTCCGCACGGGACTGGTGGCGCTCGTCCCCTCGCCCGACCTCGGCGCCGAGGCGCGAGCCCGGCTGAGCCGGCAGGCCCGGGCCTCCCACCAGCTCGGCGCGGACGGGCACGGTGTCGTGTCGGCCGAGCGCATCGCTCCGGACGAGTCGGAGGCGGCGGGGTTCGCGGCCCCCGACCCGGCCCGCACCCGGCTGCTGCTCACCACGTCCGGCTCCACCGGGACCCCGAAGATCGTGCCCGTTCCCGTCGACGGCTTCACCGCCTTCGCCGACTGGGCCGCCGACGCCTTCCACCTCACCGGCGACGACGTCGCCCTGTCCTACGCACCCCTCAACTTCGACCTGGCGCTGCTCGACGTGTGGACGTTCCTGCGGCTCGGCGCCCAGGTCGTCCTCGTCGGCAAGGAACAGGCGGCGGACGCCCGGCACCTGCGGGACATGGTGGCGGGGCGGGGCGTCACCTTCGTCCAGGGCGTCCCCATGCTGCACCGGCTGCTCGCCCGGGACGCCGGCGGCGTCTATCCGACGGTCCGCCAGGCCGTCTTCACGGGTGAGGCGATGCCCGCCGACCTGCTGCCCCCGGTGTTCGAGGCGTTCCCCGAGGCCACGCTCCACAACGTGTTCGGCTGCACCGAGACCAACGACTCGTTCGTCCACGAGGTGTCCCGCGCCCAGGTCCCGCACCGGTTGCCGATCGGCCGCCCGCTGCCCGGGGTGCGCGCGCTGATCGCCGGCGCCGACGGGGTGCCGCTGGACGGCCCGGGCGGCGGCGAGCTGCTGGTGTCGACTCCGTTCCAGACCGACGGCTATCTCCAACGATCGCTGAACCAGCGGGCGTTCACGGAGATAGACGGCCGTCCCTACTACCGGACCGGCGATCTCGTCACCCGGTCCTCGGACGGCCTGATCCACCTCGAGGGCCGTGCCGACTGGCAGGTCAAGGTGCGCGGCATCCGCACCAACCTGCAGGAGGTCGAGGCCGTCATCGCGACCCACCCCGCCGTGGCCGAGGCGGTGGTCGTGGCGCTGCCCGACGAGCAGGCGGGGGTGCGGCTGCACGCCAGGGTGACCCGGCGCCCGGCCGCCGCGCTGACCGGGCTCGGCCTGCGCGCCCACGCCGGCGACCGGCTGCCCCGGCACGCCATCCCGTCGTCCGTCCACATCACCGACCAGCCGCTGCCCCGCACGTCCACGGGCAAGCCCGACCGCAACCGGATCCGAACCGACCGCATGAAGGAGACCTCCACCGCATGAGCGCCCAAGAGACCGCGGAGACCGCGGAGACCGCGAAGACGGCCGGGAGGGCCGCGACCGCGAACGAGATCCGTGACTTCATAGCCACCGAGTTCCTGGCGGGTGAGGACGCCTCGGACCTCACCGACGACTTCGACATCGTCGCCTCCGGAGTGATCGACAGCCTCGGCCTGGTCCGGCTGGTGTCGCACATCGCGACCGCCTACCGGCTGCCGCTGGACGGCATGGCGATCACACCCGACGACTTCCGGACCATCGCCGCGATCACCGAGCTGATCGACGCGCACTCCGCGTCCGTCGCGGCCTGACCGCCAGCCTCACCCACCCCTCTCACCACTCCACGACTCACCGCCCCCACGACCACCCCACCACTTCACACCCCACCACTTCACACCCCACCACCTCGTACCAACACCACCTGAGGAGTACTCCTGTGTTCACCCGCAGCGTCGACGACGTCGTTCCCGTCGAGTGGGGCAACGGCACCAGCCACCGCCTCCTGGTCGAGGCGGACCGGATGGGCTTCGCGTTCGCCGTGACCCTGGTGCGCCAGGGCACCACCAGCGCCCTGCAGTACCGCGACCACCTGGAGGCCTGCTACTGCGTCGAGGGCTCCGGCGAGGTCGTCGAGAAGGACGGCACCCGGCACAAGATCCTCCCCGGCACGATCTACGTCCTCAACGAGCACGACCCGCACTACCTCGTCGCCTCCGACTACGAGGACCTGCACCTGGTCTCGGTCTTCAACCCGCCGATCGTCGGCAACGAGCGGCACACCCTGTCAGAGGACGGCTTCTCCCAGTACTGACCCGCTGCCCGCCGGCCGGTGCAGTCCGCTTCGCTTCGAGGAGTACAGCGTTGTCCGATCAACCAGCGAAACCCGCACTCTCCCAGCTGATGGCCCCCTGGGCCGACAGGCTCAACGCAGATCTCGACGAACTGGACAGCGGGGCCGAGTTCCCCCGGGACAAGTGGTCGGCCGTCCAGGAGTCCGGGATCCTGCGCACCCCCTTCGACCCCGTCTACGGCGGGCACGGCCGGTCCCTGACCGACACCATGCTGGCTCTGGAAGGACTGGGCCGCGTGTCGCGCGACTCCGGCCTGTCCTTCTCGGCCTCCACCCAGATCGTGTCCGTGGGGGTGCCGCTCCAGCAGTTCGGCGACGACGACCTGAAGCGGCGTCACCTGCCGGCGATCCTCTCCGGCGACGCGATCACGGCGCACGCCATCACCGAGGAGTCCGGCGGCTCCGACGCGATGAACATCTCCACCACCGCGGTGCGCGACGGCGACCACTACGTCGTCAACGGCGGGAAGATGTTCATCACCAACGCTCCGGTGGCCGACCTCTTCCTGCTGTACGTCCGCACCGGTCCTCCGGGCCCCTTCGGCCTCACCTGTCTGCTGGTCGAGGCCGGGACGCCCGGTCTGGTGGTGGGGCCGGCCATGGACAAGATCGGGCTGCGCACCAGCCCGGTCGGCACCCTGGCCTTCGAGGAGCTGCGGGTCCCCGTCTCCCAGCGGGTCGGCGGGGACGGGGCCGGGTTCCTCGTGCTCGACCACGTCATGAAGCGCGAGGTCCTCTTCTCCTTCTCCATCACGCTCGGCGAGATGACCCGCCGACTGGCGGAGACCATCCGCTTCGCCAGGGACCGGACCCAGTTCGGCCGCCCCATCGGCAAGTACCAGGCGATCTCACACAAGATCGCCGACATGAAGATCCGCACCGAGACCGCCCGGAAGTGGCTGCACGACACCGGGGCGAAGGTGGAGTCCGGTCAGGACGCCGCCGTCGACCTCGCCGCCACCAAGACCGTCGTGTCGGAGGCGAACGTCCAGAACGCCCTCGACGCGGTCCGCATCCACGGCGGACGGGGGGTGCTCACCGCACACGGGGTCGAGCGCGCCCTGCGCGACTCGGTCGCCGGAACCGTCTACTCCGGGACCAGCGAGATCCAGCGCACCCGGATCGCCAGCCTGCTCGGCCTCTGACCGGGCCTCAGACCAGGGAACGAGTCCATGACCGACGTGCCCAGCAGTCTCACCGCTCCGACCGAGTTCCTCGACTACGAGTCCGAGGCCGTGCAGACCTTCATCGACGAGGTCGTCGACGACCGCCTCGCCGACCGCCGTGCCAACGCCGTCAAGCTGTACTACGCGGTCCGCGACACCGTCCACTACGAGGTGTACGGCGCCGACCTGTCCCGCGACGGCCTGAAGGCCTCCCGCACGGCCACCGCCCGATCCGGCTTCTGCCTGCACAAGTCGGCGCTGTTCGCCGCCGCCGTGCGGGCCCTGGGCATCCCGTCCCGGCTGGTGTACGGCGACGTCCGCAACCACCTCGCCTCACCCCGCCTGATCGAGCACATCGGCGGCGACGTCTTCTTCCACGGCCTCACCCAGATCCACCTGGACGGCCGCTGGGTGAAGGCCACCCCCGTCTTCAACAAGCTGCTCTGCCGGCTGTACGGCATGGCGCCCCTGGAGTTCGACGGGCGGGCCGACAGCCTCTACCACCCGCACGGCAGCGGCGCCGCCATGGAGTTCCTGAAGGACCACGGCGCCTTCGACGACCTTCCCTACGACTTCGTGATGACGTCCATGCGCACGTCGCACCCGCGGTTCCTGGAAGGAACCGGCACCGTGTCCGGCGGTTCGCTGGCGTCCGAAGCCGTCCCGTCGCCCGCCCTGAATCGCTGAGGAGTCCCCATGAACGTGACCCCCGCGGCGCTCGCCGCCGATCCCGCCCTGCTCGACGTCGACGAAGAGGTGTCCGAGGCCCTGCACGAGGGCCGGCCCGTCGTCGCCCTGGAATCCTCGGCCATCCCGCACGGCCTGCCCTACCCGGCCAACCTCGACCTGGCGCTCGACATCGACGCGGCGGTCCGCACGGCCGGCGCCGTCCCCGCCCGGATCGCGCTCCTCGACGGCCGGATCCGCGTGGGCATGAGCAAGGAACAGCTCGAACTCTTCGCCAGCGACCCGGCCGTGCCGAAGGTCAGCACCCGGGACATGGCCATCACCCTGGCGCGCGGCGGCCGCGGCGCCACCACCGTGTCGTCCTCCCTGGTGGCGGCCGAGCTGGCCGGGATCGCGGTCTTCGCCGTCGCGGGCATCGGCGGCGTGCACCGGGACGCCCCGCACACCTTCGACATCTCCGCCGACCTGACGCAGTTCACCCGCAGCCGGGTCGCGGTGGTGTGTGCCGGCGCCAAGTCGATGCTGCATCCCGCGTGGACCCTGGAGTGGCTGGAGACGGCGGGCATCCCCGTGATCGGCTACCGCTGCGACGACTTCCCGGCCTACCTCAGCGTCAGCAGCGGCGTGCCCAACCCGCACCGGCTGGACGACCTGCGCGAGATCGCCGCCGTCACCCTCGCCCACTGGCGGACCGGAAACGCCACCGCCGCACTGGTCACCCACCCGATCCAAGACGAGGACGGCATCCCGTCCGCCGACATCGAGGCGGCCCTCGCCGACGCCACCGCCCAGGCGCAGGCCGCCGGCGTCACCGGTCCCGCGATCACGCCCTACCTGCTGAAGGCGATCTCGACGGCGACCCAGGGCCGCACCTCGGCCGCCAACCGGTCCGTGCTGCTCTCCACCGCCGCCCTCGCCGGGGAGTTCGCCGCCCAGGTCGCCCTCGAACTCGCCGAGCAGGCCGGAGCGCGCTCATGACGACGACGCACGACCGACCCGCCGCCGTCCTCTTCGACCTCGACGGCACCCTGCTGGACACGCCGGGCGCCATCGCCGGCGTGCTGCAGCGGGTGCTGGAGGGCATCGGCCGCCCGGACGTCCCGGGGGACCGGGTGCGCGCCACCGTCGGCAAGCCCCTCGGGATCGTCTTCGCCGAGCTCACGGGTCTGCCCGAGGGGCATCCGGAGGTGACCGAGGCGGTCGCCCGGTTCCGGGAACAGTTCCGTGCGGAGGTCGTCCCCCGGGCCGCCGAACTCGTCTTCCCCGGAGTGCCGGAGCTGCTGAGCCGGCTGCGGGAGGAGGGCCGGAAGATCGCGATCTGCACCAGCAAGATCAGGTCCAGTGCCGAGGAACTCCTCGAACCCGCCGGTCTCGCCGACGCGTTCGACGCCGTCGTCTGCCACGGCATGGCCCCGCGCGGCAAGCCTCACCCCGACCTGGCGCTGCTCGCGGCCCGGTCCGTCGGCGTGGCACCGGAGCGGTGCGTGGTCGTCGGCGACGCCGTGGACGACATGCGGATGGCGACGGCGGCCGGCATGCGCGCGATCGGCGTCTCCTACGGCGTCGCCACGGCGCGCCAACTGGCCGAGGCGGGCGCCGAACCGGTGACGGACACGGTCGGCGCGCTGGACCGGGCGCTCACCCACCCGCCGACCTCACCCGCCATCACCGACCGGGCCTCGAAGGCGGGGCCGGGATCGGCCCCGGGGTCGGCCCCGGGCCAGGTGGCGGCCCCCGCCCCGATCTCGGTCCGGACCCCGGTCCCGGCGTCTTCCTGACCGGCCTCCCACCTGCGAAAAGCGGACCCGAAACTAGAGAACCAGGCGGTCACCTCACCATGTCCCTTCCGACTCCACCCTCTGCGCCGACGGCGTCCCGCAGTCCCGTCGGCGGCCTCATCACCCTCTCCGCTGCCCAGTTCCTCATCGCGCTGGACTTCTCCGTCATCTTCGTCGCCCTGCCCGACATCGGCTCCGACCTGTCGCTGTCCGGCAGCGCCATGCAGTGGGTCGTCAGCGCCTACTCCGTGTTCTTCGCGGGCTTCCTGATCGTCGGCGGCCGGGTCGGGGACCGGCTCGGCGCCCGCACCCTGTTCATGGCCGCGCTGGTGATCTTCGGAGTCGCCTCGCTGCTGGGCGGCCTCGCGGCGAACGCCGCGCTGCTGCTGGTCGCCCGCGGCGCCCAGGGCGTCGCCGCGGCCGCCCTCCAGCCGTCGATCCTGGCCCTGGTGAACACCACGTTCCCGGCCGGGCGGGAACGCACCCGGGCGCTGGCGGTGTGGGGCACGGTCGGCGCCAGCGGACTGGCCGCGGGCGTGGTCATCGGCGGCCTGCTGACCACCGTCTCCTGGCGCTGGACGTTCTTCGTGAACCTGCCCTTCGCCGTGCTGTGCGCGCTGGCCGCGCCCCGCTTCCTGCCGGGGAGGACCGAGCGGGGCCGCACCGCCGCGCTCAACGTGCTCAACGCGGTGCTGTGCACGGCCCTGGTCCTCGTCTCGGTCCTCGGCCTCACCCTGGCCGCCGACATCGGCTGGACCGATCCGTTGACGCTGGCCAGCTTCCTCGCCGGGGCCGTGCTGCTGGTGCTGTTCGCCCTGCGCGAGCGCGGCAGCGCACGACCGCTGGTCGACCCGGTGCTGCGGCGCACCCGCAGCCTGCTCATGGGCTGCTGCTCCTCCGCGCTGTACATGGCGAGCGTGGCCGGCGTCGAGTTCTACCTGGTGACGCTGCTGCTGCAGGACGGCCGCGGTTACGCGCCGCTCGCCGCCGGCATCGCGTTCCTCCCGCTCGCCGCGTGCATCACCTTGGGGAACATGATCGCCGGAAAGCTCCTCGGCGCCCTCGGCGTGCGGCGCTGCCTGACGCTGGCGTTCGCGGTCGGCGCGGCCGGGCTCGTGCTGCTGGGCCTGTCGGCCCGTCACCACGGCTACGCCGCGGCGATGCTGCCGGGCCTGGTCGTCAGCGGGCTCGGCCACGGCATGATCTACACGTCGATGTTCGTCGGCGGCACCCGTGACGTCGACGACCGCAACCAGGGCGTCGCCGGTGCGCTGATGACCACCACCCAGTACGCGGGAGGCGCCCTCGGCGTGGCGGCTCTCATCCTCGTCCTGGGCACGGATCCGGGCGACGGGGCGTTCCGTACCGGGTTCCTGCTGGCCGGCGGGATCGCGGTGGCCGGGGCGACGCTCGCGTGGCTCGGTTTCGCGCCGGCCGCGGAGAGCGCGGCGCACCGGGAGACCGCGTCGGCGGACGGCGCCCCGGCTCCGGCGACGGCGGGTGAATGCCGGTGACCGCGGCCGCCGCCCGACTGGGCATCCTCGTCATCCACAACGATCCCGTGCCCGAGACCGAGATCTGGCGCATGGCCCCCGAGGGCGTCTCGGTGCACACCGCCCGCTTCGAGTGCCCCCGGCCGGCCGACACCGAGTACGTCGGCAGCCCCGCCGCCGCCCTCGCGAACGCGCCCGACGTCGTGCGCGGGCTGGATCAGCTGGGCCGGCTGGGCGCGCACAGCGTCGCGCTCTGCTTCGGGTCGAGCAGCTTCTTCGGAGGGCCGGCCTTCGACGCCGAGTTCGTCGCGGCGGCCGCCGCGCACGCCCACGGCGTACCCGTGTACACGGCGGCGACGGCCATCACGGCCGCACTGCGGGCGTCCGACGTGCGACGGCCGCTGCTGGTCATGCCGCCCTGGTTCACCGAGCCGACGTTCCGCGCCACGGAGGAGTACCTGGGTGAGGTCGGCGTGGGGGAGACCAGGTTGGTCCAGTTCGAGCTGGGCCCGCGGTGGGACGGCGTCGCCCGCTACAACGCCTTCGACGAGGGAGCCCACTGGACGATCGACCCCGTCGAGGTGTACCAGCAGGTCGTCAAGGCGTTCCACGTCCCGGACCACCCGCGGCCGGACGGCGTCCTGGTGCCCGGCAGCGGCTTCCCCTCCCGTGCCGCGGTCGTCCCGCTGGAACAGGAACTGGGCGTTCCGGTCATCACCTCCAACCAGGCGGTCCTCTGGTACGGCCTGCGCCACGCCGCCGCCGGGACCGCGCCGAACACCGTGATCACCGCCCAGGGCAGCCTTTTCACCCGGCGACTCCCGTGACCCGACTTCTGGGACCCGCGAGGATCACTGCACGAAGGCCACCGGGCGACCGCCCGGTGGCGCTGATCCCGCCCGTCACGAAGGGGTAGTTCATATGCGAGGCATCTCCTCCGACGAATTGGTCCCGCAGCTCCTGCGGCTTCTCCCGGAGGTGGAGCCCCACTTCGAGAAGGCGGCCGAGCGACACGGCTTGCGGATGTCCGAGGTGACCCACTGGGAGCAGGTCAACACCCACCCGGGGACGCTGCTGTCGGAGGTGCTGGCCCACCCTCTGTTCCAACCCCTCATGGAGTCCCCCGAGATGGACGCGAACGCGGAGGACTTCCTGTCGCGCTGCTTCGCGTTCGTCGAGGGACTTGAGGAGGACCCCGAGGGCCGCCTGGTGGACACGGCCTATTTCACTTTTCTCGAATTCCTCATGGAGAGCGCGGAGACACTCGACCGCGCCTTCCGGTTCGCCTGGCCCAAGACCCGGGCGGAGATCCTGTCCATGCTGCGCGCCTGGAACGTCCCTGTGGACCCGGCCTGGGAGAACCCGGCCTGGGAGAACCCGGCGGCGGAGAACCCGGCGGCGGAGAACCCGGCGGCGGGGATCGAACGGCAGGGCTGAGAACGTCGGAGGCGGGGCCGGCCGTCAGCCCAGCACCCGCCGGGGGAGAACGCGCCGGGGGAGAGCCCGGCGGCGGAGAGCCCGGCGGCGGGGATCGAACGGCAGGGCTGAGAACGTCGGAGGCGGGGCCGGCCG
>NZ_JBHVYK010000012.1:0-5367 GCF_042880855.1 Streptomyces sp. NPDC058291 | reverse complement strand
TCAGCCCAGCACCCGCACCGGCGTTCCCGCCAGATACGCCCGGATGTCCTCCACCGCCTGCCCGTAGTACCGCTCGTAGTTGGCCCGGGACACGTAGCCGAGGTGCGGGGTCGCCAGCAGGCGGGGAGCCGTGCGCATCGGGTGGTCGGCGGGCAACGGCTCCACGTCGAAGACGTCGACGCCCGCGCCCGCGATACGGCCCTGCCGCAGAGCCGCCAGCAGCGCATCCTGGTCGACGATCGCCGCCCGCGAGGTGTTGATCAGGTAGGCCGTCGGTTTCAGCCGGGCCATTTCAGCGGGGCCCACCAGGCCCCGGGTGCGGTCGCTCAGCGCCAGGTGGACCGACACGAAGTCGCTCTCGGCGAGAAGCGCCTCCTTCGACGGGGCCGGGCTCACGCCGACCTCCGCCGCCCGCTCCCGCGTCAGGTTCTGGCTCCACGCGCTCACCTCCATGCCGAAGGCGAGGCCCACGCGGGCCACCGCGCTCCCGATCCTGCCCAGGCCCAGCAGGCCGAGCCGGCGGCCGTGCAGGTCCGCGCCGACGGTGGACTGCCACGGGCCGCCCTCCCGCAGGGCCGTGCTCTCCTGGACCAGACCCCGGGCCAGGCCCAGCAGCAGGGCCCAGGTCAGCTCGACCGGCGGGGTCGACGAGCTCTGCGTGCCGCAGACCGTCACGCCGTTCGCCCTCGCCGCCGCGTAGTCGATCACCGAGTTGCGCATGCCGGAGGCGATCAGCAGCCGCAGCCGGGGGAGACGGTCGAGCAGCGACGCCGGGAACGGGACCCGTTCCCGCAGCGTGACCACGCAGTCGAAGTCGGCCAACGCCGCCGCGAGTCGGTCCTCGTCGGAGAAGTGCTCGGTGAAGGAGACCGTCTCCAGTTCCTCGCCCGGGGCCGACCAGTCGGCGACGGTCGTCGCGACGTTCTGGAAATCGTCGAGTACGGCACAGCGGAAGGGCACGGCGTTTCCTCCAGGCGTGGTTTTCGAGGCGGTGTTCTTCGGGGCGGCTCTTCTTCGTGGCTCTACTTCGTGACTCTTCTTCCAGGTGGGAAGGGTCCTCCCCGAGATTACGGGGGAGACGTGAGGGCCCGCGGCCCGCTCTCGCCGCCGGCCCGGCGGGGGCCGCAACAGGGGGCTGTCGGAGCGGCGGTGGCATCTGAGGCACCATCTAGGTGCACGAGGCAGCCGCGGTGCGCACGGAAACGCGGCCGCCGAGAACCGGACGGAGTGAGAGGAACGTGGTGGACGTGGGGGACGCGGTCGGCATGGGAGACGCGGCGGGGCCGAGGATCGCCGTCGCCGTGGTGACGATGGGGGACCGGCCCGCCCAGGTCGACGCGCTGCTGGAGTCGGTGGCCAAACAGGACCTCGCCCCGGCCCGCATCGTGATCGTCGGCAACGGCTGCGTGCTCCCCGAGTTCGCCGAGCGGCTCTCCCTGCCCGGCGAGGTGACCACGATCGACGTCGACGAGAACCTCGGCTGCCCCGGCGGCCGCAACGTCGGCCTCGCCCGCCTCCGCGCGTTCGGGGACGTGGACGTCGTCGTCGAACTGGACGACGACGGACTGCTCGTCGACGCCGACGTCCTGCGCCGCATCCGCGACCTCTACGCGGCCGACCCCCGGCTCGGCATCGTCGGCTTCCGCATCGCGGACGAACACGGTGAGACGCAGCGCCGGCACGTGCCGCGCGTCGGCGCGTCCGACCCGCTGCAGGGCGGGTACGTCACCGGCTTCCTCGGCGGCGGCCACGCCCTGAGCATGGCCATGCTCGAAGAGACCGGCGACTGGCCCGCCGAGTTCTTCTTCGCGCACGAGGAGACCGACCTGGCCTGGCGGGCCACCGACGCCGGATGGAAGATCCTCTACGCGCCGGAGCTGCTGCTCCAGCACCCCAAGACCTCGCCGGCCCGGCACGCCATCTACCACCGCGTCACCGCGCGCAACCGGGTCTGGCTGGTCCGGCGCAACCTTCCGCTGCCGCTCATCCCCGTCCACCTGGGCGTCTGGATCGCCGTCACCCTGCTGCGCACGCGCTCGCTCCTCGGGCTCAAGGCCTGGTTCGGCGGTTTCGCGGAGGGCGTGCGGAAGCCGGCGGGGGCTCGCCGGCCCATGAAGTGGCGGACGGTGTGGCGGCTCACCCGGCTGGGCAGGCCGCCGGTCATCTGAGCAGCGGCGCCCGGTCGCCCGGAAAACGGGGCGGGCCCCGGTCGTTCACCTCTGACGACCGAGGCCCCACACACCCCCGGACCGGCCGCAGCGGCGACACTCCCCCGAGTTGCGCGTGCGTACGCGCGCGCCGACGGGCCAGATCCGAGGGTCTGATCACACCAGATCACGCCAACGAATCGCTAACATATGGCCAACGATTGTTCGGGTCTTCGCTGGTCATCCGGCCTGAAGTCGTCGGACGACCACGGGGGCGGGCCGGATCGACGGCCGGTCCCGGCGGGGACCGTCTCCAGGGCCGCCAGGGTCCGGAGGGCGGAAAACCGGCGGCCGGGGGCGGAATCGCGCCGGCACGGCGGGGTACCCGCCCGGGGCGCGGGCGACTCGACAGAGCGACCCGGCAGCGGCCGGGCGCGGGAAGGCGATGGGCGGCGTGATGCGGCGGTACGGGCTGCGGTTCGGACTGCTGGGCCCGCCGGTCCTGTACACGGCCGACACGACGGAAGCCACCGCCGAGCCCGCGTTCGACGCCCAGTCCCCACCCGACCCGCAGTCCGCACCGGACCCCCAGTCCCCATCCGACCCGCAGTCCGCATCGGACCCCCAGTCCCCACCCGACCCGCAGTCCGCATCGGACCCCCAGTCCCCACCCGACCCGCAGTCCGCATCGGACCCCCAGTCCCCACCCGACCCCGAGGCAGTGTCCGCGCCCGACCCCGAGTCCGACCCCGAGGCAGTGTCCCCGCCCGGGTCCGCGCCCGGGTCCGAAGCCGAGGTCCGCGGCCGGCGCGATGCCGGCACTGCCGACGAGGCCGTCCCCCGTGTTCGCGCTCGCCCTCCGTACGAGACCGTCCGCGGCCCCAAGGTGCGTGCGCTGCTGGTCGCCCTCCTCCTGGAAGCGGGCCGGACCGTTCCCGTCGACTCGCTGAAGGAGGCGCTGTGGGGCGGCGCTCCTCCGGCGTCCGCTCAGGCCTCGCTGCACAACCATGTGACCCGGCTGCGCCGGCTGCTCGACGACCCGGAGCGGCTGCGGGCGGTGGCGTCCGGATATCGGCTCAGGGTGGAGCAGGGCGAACTCGACGTCCATGTCTTCGAGCAGCACGTCGCCGCAGCGCGCGGTGCGCAGGCCGCCCAGAACTGGGAACGGGTCGTGCGCGAGTGCGCGGCGGCGCTCGCGCTGTGGCGGGGAGCTCCGCTCAGCGGCCTCCCCGCCGAGCTGGGCGGATATGCCTTCGCGCGACGGCTGCGGGAGGCCCGGCTCCTGCTCCTGGAGTGGCGCCACGACGCCGAACTCGCGCTGGGAACAGGGCGGTTCGAGCACAGGCTGCCGGAGCTGACGGCGCTGGCCGCCGAGCATCCGCTGCGCGAGGCGTTCCACCGTCAGCTGATGCTCGCCCTGCACCGCACCGGCCGCCAGGCCGAGGCCCTCGCCGTCCACCGCGACCTGCGCACCCGTCTCGTCGAGGACCTCGGCGTCGAGCCGGGCCCGGCGGTCCGCGAGGCGCATGTGGAGGTGCTGCTGGGATCCATGACCGACGCCCTCGCCGCGCCGCCTTCCCCCGCCCCCGCCACGTCCTCCCCCGCCCCCGCCACGTCCTCCCCCGCTCCCGCCACGTCCTCGCCCGCCCCCGCCCCTCTCCCTGCTCCCACCGCCGAGTGCGACTCCGCGGCCCGGTCGGCCCGACACCCTCGCCCCGCTCAACTGCCTCCGCCTCCCGCCCACTTCACCGGCCGCCTCGAAGACCTGCGCCGACTCCACCGCACGCTCGCCTCCGGCCCCGTCGTCGGTGACTGTCCCGGCGGCGACCCGGGTCCGGCCGTCGTCGTCCTCAGCGGGACGGCCGGCGTGGGCAAGAGCGCGCTCGCCCTCCAGGTCGCCCACGGGCTGAGGGAACGTTTCCCCGATGGGCAGCTGTACCTCCGTCTGCACGGCGCGACCCCCGGCATGACCCCTCTCGCCGCGGGGCAGGCGCTCACCGCCCTGCTGCGCGACCTCGGGGTGGAACCACGCCACATCCCCGAACACCCGGACGCCGCCGCGGCGTTGCTGCGCACCCTGCTCGCCCCGACCCGCACCCTCGTCGTCCTGGACGACGCGGCGACCGCCGCTCAGGTCCGCCCCCTGCTCCCGGCCGGCGCGGGGTGCGCGGTGATCGTCACCAGCCGCTCGCCGCTGACCGCCCTCGACGGCGCACACCGTTTCCCGCTCGCGCCGCTCTCCGGCGAGGACAGCGCCGCTCTGCTGCGCACGGCCTCGGGGCCCGGCGAGGGGCGGGCGGAGCTGAGCGCGGGCCACCCGCTCGTCGGTCTCACCGGCCGCCTCCCGCTCGCCCTGCGGGTCGTCGCCGCCCGGCTGGCCGCGCGCAGCGCCCTCACGCCGGACGTCCTGGCCCGTCAACTCGCGGACGCTGCCAGCAGGCTGGCGCATCTGGAGTATGACGATCTGAGCGTCCGCCGTTCCCTGGCCGTCGCCCACGAGGCGCTCGCCGGCTCCGGACGCGCGGTCGACCGGGACGCGGCCCTCGTCCTGCGCCGTATCGGCGCGCTCGACCTGCCGACGTACGGCGTCCCGCTGCTGGCCCGGCTCATCGGGGCCGACGAGCCCCGCGCCGAGGCCGCGCTGAACCGCCTGGTCGACGTGGCCCTTCTGGAGGAGCGGGCCTACGGCCGCTACACCCCTCACGACCTGGTCCGCGACTTCGCCCGCGAACTCGCGGAGGCCGACGCCGCGCCGCACGGCGCGGCCGACGCGACGCTCCCGACGCCGCTGGCGACAGCACCGGGGCCGACGGCGTCGACAGCACCGGCAACATCGCCGACGCCGGTCCGGGCCCCGGCACCCGCTGGAGCACAGGCGGTCGCCCTGCACTGGTACGCCGCCGTGGCCGAGCGCGTCCTGGCCGCCGTCGCCGAGGCGGGTCTCGACCAGGACGACCGACGCCGTCCGACCGCGGCGCAACCGCCCGCCCACACGGCGTACCTCGCGGACGTGCCCCCCTTCGCCGGACCCGAGGACGCCTTCGCGTGGGCGGACGCCGAGCTGGAGAACATCGTCGCCCTGGTGGAGAGCAGCGCAGGCGAAACACCGGCAGCGACGACCGGTGCGTCCGTCTCCGCCTCCGCCCCCGGCGCCCCGGGCCCGGCCGTCTCCGGTACGCCGGGCCCGGCGGTCTCCGGCACTCCGGGCCCGGCCGTCTCC
>NZ_JBHVYK010000011.1:125366-131299 GCF_042880855.1 Streptomyces sp. NPDC058291 | reverse complement strand
GGCGGTTCCGGGGCCGGCCGCGGCTCGCCGTCGACAACCTCGGCAACACCCGCGTCACGGCGTCCGTGGCGGGCGGCGACATGGGCGACCACCTCGGCTACGAGTTCCGGCCGGGCAGCGTGCAGATCGAGCCCGGGCGCGCGGTGTTCGTCGACGCGACCCTGCGGCCGCGTCAGATCATCTGGTTCGGGTCGAAGGAGCAGCGCCCGTACTCGGTGAGCGTGCAGCGCTCCGGCGCGGCGCCCTTGTCGGTGGACGGCACGTTCGTGCAGCGCGGGTTCCTGCCGCGCTGGCTGGCGACGGCGCTCAGCCTCGGCCTGGCCCTGGCGATCGCGTTCGTGATGATCTGGCTGGCCTACAAGCCGCCCGTGAGCAGCGGCGCCCGGGAGAAGCTGGTGGAGGCGGGCAGCACCGCGCTGCCCAGCCCGTCGGTGTCGGCGCCCTCCGCGCCGAAGGCGGACGCCTCCGCCGATCCGCTGCCCGAGCCGCAGACGCCCTCCGTGCCGGCCCCGCAGGGCGACGGCGGCACGCCCTCCTCCGGCGGCAAGTCCACGTCGGGCGGCGGGGGCACGAGCGGCGGAACGTCCTCCTCCGGCGGTTCGGGCGGCACCAGGACGACTGCCCCGGTGCCCGGCGCGATCATCATCGGCAAGGCCTCCGGCCGGTGCGTCGACGTCACGGACGCGCAGAACGGCAAGGGCAAGGACGGCGCCCCGCTGCAGCTGTGGGACTGCGCCGGGTCGGCGAACCAGAAGTGGATCTTCCAGAGCGACGGCACGGTCCGTGCGCTCGGGCTGTGCATGGACGTCGCCTGGGGCTCGAAGGACGACGGCGCGGTCATCCAGGTCGCCAACTGCTCGGGCAACCCCGCCCAGCAGTGGGTGCTGAGCGAGTACGGCGACCTGGTGAACCCGCAGGCGAACAAGTGCATCGACGCCAAGGACAACGGCACCGGCAACGGCACCAGGCTCCAGCTGTGGACCTGCTCGGGGACGCCCAACCAGAAGTGGCGCGCCCAGTAGGGCCGTCGGCCGGAAGCAGCGGTCGTCCGCCGGAGCGGAGCTACCAGTTGGCCTCGCCCGGCACCAGACGGCCCGCCTTGCGGTACTCGCGGCGGGCCCCCTCCAGCAGGTCGCCGTCGCCGACCGGCTCGTCGCGTCCGGCGGCGAGATAGGCGGCGGTGACGACGGCGCTGCGGATCGAGCCGCCGGCCAGTTCGAAGGCCTCGGCCAGCGGCCCGGGGTCGACGCCGTCGGCGCACGGCACGTGCGCCAGCCCGTGCCGCCACAGCGCGAGCCGCTGTCCCGGGTCGGGGAACGGGAAGTCGACCACGAGGTCGAGCCGACGGGTGAACGCCTCGTCGATGTTGGCGCGCAGGTTGGTGGTGAGCAGCGCGATGCCGTCGAAGGACTCCAGCCGCTGCAGCAGGTAGGCGCTCTCCATGTTGGCGTACTTGTCGTGCGCGTCCTTGACCTCCGACCGCTTGCCGAAGACGGCGTCGGCCTCGTCGAAGAGCAGCACGGCGTCGGTGCGGTCCGCCTCGGTGAAGACGCGCTCCAGGTTCTTCTCGGTCTCGCCGACGTACTTGTCGACCACCGAGGACAACTGCACGACATACAGGTCGAGTCCCAGTTCGGCGGCGACCACCTCGGCGGACAGCGTCTTGCCGGTGCCGGACTCGCCCGCGAACAGCCCCAGGACGCCCCGGCCGCGCCCGCCGCCGGCGCTGAGCCGCCAGTCACCGAGGACGCGGTCGCGGTGCCGGGCGCGCAGAGCGAGTTCGTGCAGCTGGGTCAGCGGCCGCTCGGGCAGGACGAGGTCCTCCCAGCCGACGTCGGGCCGGATCCGGCGGGCGTGCTGCTCCAGGCCGGAAGCCGACTGCTGCCGGGCGGCCACGCGCACGTGGTCGGCGGTCAGCGGGCCGTCCCCGAACGCGGCCAGGGCGGCGGCGGCCTGCGCGGCCCGCGCGATCCGCTCTCCGCCGAGACGGTAGGGGGCGACGGTGGCGGCGAGGTCGAAGCCGGGCGCGACGGGCGCGCCCGTCGCGTCGAGTGCCGCGGCCCAGGCCGCCGTGCCTCCCGCGCGGCGGCGGGGAGCCTCCAGCACGAGCGGGTCGCGGGCGGTCCAGTGCGGGTCGTAAGGGCGCGGATCGGTGAGCAGGACGGTGACGTCGGGCGCGTCCGCCAGCGCGCCGATCAGCGGGGCCGGCCGGTCCGGCAGGCCGGACAGGACGACCGCCCGGCCACCGAGGCGCGCCTCGCGCAGCAGCTCGGGGACGCGCTCGTCGGGGCCGGCGAAACGCAGGGCGTCGACGCCGGCCGACCGCAGGGCCGAGGCGATCGCGGCGAGGCCGTCGCCCTCGCGGTGCTCGCGCAGATAGGCGGTGAACGGCCGGCCGCTGCGCAGCCGCTGCGCCAGCCGGTCGGCGAGGTCCTCGTCGTCGGGCAGCGGCGGGGGGAGCGGCTGCAGACAGCCGTGCAGGGCGGCGTCCGGGGCGTCGTCGCCCAGCAGGTGGGCCAGCAGCCGGTCGGGTACTCGCAACGAGCGTGACAGGAAAGGCCGTTCGGGCTCCTCGACGTCCAGCAGACCGTACGCGCGCAGGGGCGCGGTGGCGTGGAACCGGGCGCGGGCCGGGGCCAGGTGGGCGGGCGTCCCGCACAGGTCGAGGGCGAGGCCCACGGTGGCGCGCCGTCTGCCGACGTCGTCGTTGAGGTAGCCGTAGAGCGGTTCGAAGGACCGGTCGAGGTCGGGTGCGAGCGCGACCAGGAGGATCGCGGCGTCCAGATCGGTGAGGCCCAGCCGGACGGCGAGGCCGGCCAGCGTGTCGTGCCCGTCCGGGGCGAGGCCGGCGGGCGCGTCGGCGGAGGCGGCCGTCCCGCCGGCGAGGACGTGGCGTACGGCCTCCTCGGTGAGGTACAGGCCGCGCAGCGGGTCGGCCGCGGTGGGGTCGGCGGCGGCACGGCGGTCGACCAGGGCGGCGACCCCGTCCCGCAGGGCGCCGAGCCGGGCGAGCAGCGCGGCGGCCCCGTCCTGCGGGACGGCGGACTCGCGCGTGGCGACGGCGGCCGGGCGGTCCGCGGCGGACCGGGCGCCGACGTCGTCCTGCTCGGTGTACGTCCCGGTCACCGCTGGTCCGGACGGCCGGACGCGGCCTCACGGGCGGCGCGGGCGGCGGCCACCTGGTGGGGCCGGTGGGCGCGTTCCCCGGACTGCGGGGGGTCGCCGGCGATGCCGCGCACCCGGACCGCCGCGCCCTCGGTGACCGGCGGCCCGGCGTCGTACTCGGGGTAGGCCGGGAACGGCGCGGTGACCACCAGATCCAGGGACGGCTTGAGTTCGCCGCCCAGAGCGGACCAGATCTCGGCGAGGGACCGCGACTCGGTCTGGATGCCGGCCACCGTCACCGGCATCGCCAGGCCCAGCGCGCCGAGGGAGCCCGGGAGTTCGTCGGCGGTGATCAGCTCGCGTGGCAGCAGCGTCGCCAACACCGCGGACAACAGACGGTGTTCGTCCTGCGGCGTCCGCGTCCACGCGGTCACCAGGTACGACAGGCGGAACCAGCGCGGCGGTTGACGGCGCTTGACGACGACGTCCCGCTCGTCGCGCACCGCCATCTGGCCGCGCTGCCGGCGGGAGACGTCCTCGCGGATGTCGTACAAGTAGGTGTTGATCACCGGTGCGTTGCGCCGGGCCGCCCAGTCGCGGGTCGGCGCCTCGAAGGACACGTCGATGCCGGAGCCCGCCAGCGTGCCGCTCTCCAGCAGGCCTTTGAGGACCTCGTCCACCTCGTGGATCACCGTCGTGCTCCTCAACTGCCTTGCCCGTGTGCCCTGCCGCGCCCGCCGCTCTCCGATCGTGCCCCGGGCGGCCCGGGTTCCGCAGGCGCGCCGGGGTCGGCGGCCGGGCAGGGCGCGCTGCCCGCGGGTCCGCCTTCGATTGCCCGTTCGGTCAGATGTAGCCTTCCCGGAGGGCATATGCCACCGCGTGCGCCCGGTTACGCAGATGCAGCCGCGTCGTGAGTCCGTGCATGACGTTCTTGACGGTTCGTTCGGAGTAGGACAGCTTGCTGGCGATCTCTCCGGTGTCCAGGCCCTCGGCGATCAGTCGCAGGACGTCCACTTCCCGGGGCGCGAGTCCCAGGGACGGGGCGCCGGGCCGGCCCGCCACACCGCGGTGCAGTGTGCCCACCTGGCTGATGAGCCTGCCGAGCAGGTCGGCGGGCAGGTCGCCGTCGCCGCGCTGCGCGGCGACCACCGCCTGCACCAGCCGGTGCGCGGTGGCCTCCCTGCGCCAGACGATGGCCCCGACCCCGCATTCGATGACGTCCAGCAGCTCGGTCTCGCGGATGGCGCCCACGACGAGCACCGCGCGGGCCCCGTCGCTGCGCACGATCCGCCGCAGCCGGGCCAGCGCCGCCTCGTCCAGGGTGTCCTCGACGAGCAGCGCCACCGTGCCGGCGGCCGCCGAGAGCTCCTCGCGCACCTCGACCTCCGGCCGGCCGCGCAACTGGCTGACGGCGCCCTCGCGGGAGATGGGGTCCGATGCCTGGACGGCCACGGGAATCCGCCGCCGGGCGCCGGTCTCTGGTGTCCGGGGTGAGCTGAGCAACCGTTTCCCCCATGTTCACGGTCCCGCGGTCCGGCGGGGACCGGTGGCGGGTGGGCACGGTCCAGACTTCTGCGCCCCGTGGGGCGCGCGCAATCGTGGAGCACCACGAGGCCGACCACGAGAGCAAGCCCCCGGACACCACGGATCTTCAACGTTCTCGCAGGTCAGAGGCGTGGGCGCGGGTGCGGTCCGGAGCCGCGTGAGTCTCGCCACAACGACCTCGGGGACCCGGGCCGAAGCGCACGCCCTCTTCCCGTACATGTCCGACGAAACCGACCGCAGGAGGCACGCATGACAGGACCGTTGCGGGAACGCGACGACGCCCACGTGCTGCTCGCCGCGGAGGCGGAGCGGGCCCGGGCCGGCGCCGGCCGGCTCGTCCTGCTGCGCGGGGCCACCGGCACCGGCCGGTCCGCCGCGCTGGAGGCCGCCGCCGCGCAGGCGACCCGGCTCGGCCTGCGGGTCCTGCGCACCCGCTGCTCCCCCGAGGACACCGCGCTGCCCTTCTCGTCGGTCCTGCATCTCCTGGGCCCGGTGCCGGAGTTCGCGGACGTCGCGCCGGGCGGCGAGGACCGCGGGAGCGCGGCGCGGCTGTGGCGGCTGCTGCGCTCGTACGCGGACCGGGGGCCGCTCATGATGGCCGTGGACGACGTCCACCTCGCCGACGAGGCCTCGCGCCGCTGGTTCGTGGAGGCGGCCCGCCGCATCGACCGATTACCGGTCCTGCTCGTGGTCACCGAGCGCAGCCAGTACGACATCGCGCCGCGCCCCGCCGGTCTCACCCACGTCCTCTCGCCGTCCCTGGTGCGCACCCACACCCTGGCCCCGCTCACCGACGAGGCGGCGGCCGACCTGGTCCGCGCGGCCTTCCCGACGGCCTCGGACGGCTGGACGGCGGACTGCGCGCGGGCCGGCGCCGGCGTCCCTCTCCTCCTGCACGCCCTCATCGACGACCTCGACGGCGCCCCGCCGCCGACCGCCGTCCCGACGACGTGCGCGGCGCTGTACCCGGGGTCCTACCCGGCGGCCGTCTCCTGGTGGCTGGACAGCGCGGGACCGGCGACGGCGGAGGTGGCGCGCACCCTCGCGGCCCTGGAACAGCACGCCCAGGCGGAACGGACGGAACAGGCGCGACGAGCGGCACGGACGGAACAGGGAGAACGAGCGAGAGGAACGGAACAGACGGACGAGCCGTCGGACGGCCCGGACGACACGGATCGCCCGGGCGGTCCGGCATGGGCGACCCCCACCGGACGGGGCGGACACGCCGGACACGTCCGGCCGGCCGGGCAGGACGGGTACGCCGAAGGGGCCGGACACGGCGG